>JAPKZJ010000022.1 GCA_026393855.1 Candidatus Aminicenantes bacterium | reverse complement strand
CGGCTCCTATGCTTGGCCGTAGAGAGGAGCGGGGAAATCGGCTTGAATTCTGTAAACGAAATTTTCGGCCTTTGAGGCGTTTCCTGCGTCGAGCAGCGGTCCTCCTCGCCCTTGTCCTGTTGACGGCGGCTTCTTCTTCGCCGCAGAAAGAGCCTGCCGCGGCAGGCCCCGGGAGCCTGCCCGAGCCCGTCCTGCAGAACGGCCACTCCGGGGTCATCTCCTGCCTCGCTTACAGCCCTGATGGGCGGGTTCTGGCCACAGGAAGCGTCGACCACACCATCAAGGTCTGGGATGCGGATTCCGGGAGGCTTCTGGCTACATTGACCGGTCATTCGGAGAAGGTGAATGCCCTCTCCTTCAGTCCCGACGGCTCGGCGCTGGCCTCGGGACGGGATGATGGCCTGATCCGAATCTGGGATACCTCGAACGGCAAGCTGGTCGGAACCCTCGGGGATGCTTCGGAATATCCCATCGTGGCCCTGGCTTTCAGCCCGGACGGCAGGAAGCTGGCGGCCGGCGGCAACGACAAGCTGGCGCGCCTCTGGGACATGGATACGGGGAAGCGGCTGGCCACTTTGTCCGGACACGGGAACTGGATTCTCAACCTGGCCGTCGGCCCCGACGGAAGAACTCTTGCCACCGTGGGCTACGACCAAACGGCCAGGCTTTGGGACATGGCTTCGGGAACGCTCCTCGCATCCCTGGAAGGACATCGGGATTCGGTCCGTCTGGCGGCCTATTCCCCGGATGGAAAAGTCCTGGCCACCGGAAGCCGCGACGGCACGGTGAAGCTTTGGGAGGTGCCCGCGGGGAGGCTTCTCGCCACTCTGGAAGGGCATGCCGACGAGATATGGGCGGCGGTTTTCAGCCTCGACGGGCGGATTCTCGCTTCCGCAAGCGAAGATACGACGATCAGGCTTTGGGATGCCGCGACGGGAGACCCGTTGGCGACCGCGCTTGATTTCCAAGCCGGCCGCGACTGGCTGGCCGTCTCTCCGGAGGGCTTCTTCGATGGGACGGCCGGCGGCTGGCAGAAAATCCTCTGGCGCCTGGGGGACAATATCTTCGATGCCGCGGAGCCGGAGCAGTACTTCAGCGAGTTTTATCAGCCCGGCCTCCTGAAAGACGTGTTCCTGCGCGGCAAGCCGATTCCCGAAGTGCTGAGAGAGAGAGGCGATCCGAGAGCCTCCCTGACGATCGCCGCAAAGGATCGGCGCCTGCCCGTCGTGGCCATCGACGCGCCGCGCGAAAGCTCGTCCCGCACGGTCACGGTGAAATTACGCCTGAACGAGGCTCCCCCCGACCGGGCTCATCCGACCGGCTCCCGGGTGAAGGATGTGCGCCTCTTCAGGGACAGCACCCTCGTTGCCAAATGGCCCGGAGAGCGGAAATCGGGCTCGTCATTGAGTTGCGAAATCCCCATCGTCCGGGGATTGAACTCCTTGTCCGCTTACGCCTTCAATCGGGACAATGTCAAAAGCCGGGATGTGACCGCCGCCGTGAAAGGATTCGATTCCCTGAAGCGGCTGCCGCGAGCCTTCATCCTCTCCATCGGGATCAATCGCTACTCGCTCGAGCGCTTGAATCTTGGCTATGCCGTCCAAGACGCGGACGATCTCGCGGCCGCGTTGAAGAAGAACCTGCCCTTCCCCGCGGACCGCATCGTCACGCGCCTCCTGCTCGACGAAAAGGCCACCCGAGCGGGCATGCTTGCGGCGCTGAAGGACCTGGTCAAGACGATCGAGCCCGAAGACTCGGTCATCATCACCTATTCCGGCCACGGCGCGATCTTCGATAAAACGTTCTACTTTCTCCCGCACGACCTGGGCGGCCGGAAAAATGCGCCTTTGAGGGATTTGTGCGCCCGAGGCGTCAGCGACAAGGACCTGCAGGAGATTCTTACGGGGTGCGAAGGGAAGGGCGGCCTGCAGGCGCGGCAGATCGCTCTCATCATCGACGCCTGCCGATCGGGTCAGGTGCTCGAGGCGGATGAGTGGCGAGTGGGACCCATGAATTCCCGGAGCATCGCCCAGCTGGCCTGGGAGAAGGGGATGGAGATCCTCACGGCCTCCCAGAGCGATCAGTTCGCTGTCGAGATGGAAAGCCTCGGCCATGGACTCCTGACCTATGCCCTTCGGCAAGGCTTTTCCGAGGCGCCCCGGGAGGGCGGCCGGCTTCTGGTGGGGGCTTGGCTTGACTATGCCGCTTCTATAGTGCCCCGGCTCCCGGAGAGCCCGAAGACGAGAGGCATCGTTCCCCCGTTCGTGAAATCGTGGATCGTCATCACCGATCGTACCCTCGGGACGCTGAAAGGCCGGATCAACGCCGAAAAGCTTGCTGCTCTCAAAGGCCGGGCATATCTCGAGGGGGAACTGGCCGGGACGCTCCGGAACGCGGGCTTTACGGCCGACGAGGTCCGGACGATCGCGAGGGCGGCCGAATCGTCTCCGGAAAGGCGCGAGATCAGCGTCCAGACGCCGAAGGCCTTTCATCGCCGGAGGGACGCGGAGGCCGGGGCCTGGATCGTATCGGGCCGGCCCGGAGACGAAACGATCGGGCGGCCGGTCAGACGGCCCTAAAGGGGAGGTCGGCATGTGGAGAGAGGGAGTGGCCAATCATGAAAAGTAAGATTTTGAGGGAGCTGCTCAAGAAATATAAGGTCGCTTTGATTTTGATGCTGTTGATCGCCGTCACCGTTATCTGGATAGGGATCGCCGAGACGGAAATCGGCCGCCGCATCATCAACCTGATTTCGAAGCCGGCCTCCGACGGAACGGGGGGGGGGCCGCGGCTCCTCACCTATGGTCTTGTTTTGCTGGCGGCCGCGCTTGCGAGCGGGGCCGGCGAGTATGGATTGACGGTCATCTACTCGCGCTTCAGCCAGGCTTTTATCAGCGATCTCCGGGTCAGGCTTTTCAATCATCTTCTCCAGCTGCCCCAGGATTTTTTCAATAAGAATCCGATCGGGCAGATCATCAACCGAATCATGAATGAAGCCGGAACGATCGGCAGCTTTTTCGCGAAAATGTTCATGCAGCCGATGATCAAGATATTCATGACCATCTTCTACGGCGTCTATTTGTTCAGGCTGAATGCCAGGCTGGCGTTCGTCGGCATCCTCTTCATTCCTCTTTACCTGATCATTCTTCCGAAGTTCAACCGAAGGATCCAGAAGCTGACGGCGGAGAGCATCAACAGCGCCGGGAACCTGACCGGCCACTTTCAGGAGGTTTTCGGCGGCATCGCGGATGTTCGCGCCAGTCAGACCTATTTTTTCGAGGAATCGCGGCTGAAGAAGAAGATCCGGGAATCGGTGGATCGAAACTTCCACATGGCCAAAACCTCCGGTGGCTTGGATGCCTTGATCAAAACCATCATGCGGCTGGCTCCGGTCTCGCTCTATCTGTACGGCGGGAGCCTCTGTCTGAAGGGCGACCTGGCGCCGGGGACGCTGGTGGCGGCCATTGTCGTAGTCAATATTTTGTACAATCAGCTCGTCGCCATCATGAACTTCATTACGGAATGGCGCCAGGTCAGCGTGCGCCTCGACAAGCTCGACGAATATTTCCGCTCGGAGTCTGAAGCCGGCATCTTCGCACCAGAGGAAGGCCCGGCGGCGGCCGTGGGGGACATCCAATTCGACCAGGTTCAGTTCGGCTTCACGGCCGATCAAATGCTGTTGAACGACATCAATTTTGCCGCTCCCTTCGGCAAAAAAGTCGCTTTGGTCGGGCCGTCCGGATCCGGCAAGAGCTTGACGGCCGCTCTGTTGGGGACGATCTATAAGCCCCTCGGCGGGAATATCGCGATCGGCGGGAAAAAGGCCGAGGCCATCCCCCTGTACGACCTGAGGACGAAGATCGGCTACGTCAATCAAAACCTTTTCCTGTTCAATGACACGATCAAGAACAATATCCTTTACGCCTTGCTGAGGAAGCCCGCCGGCGAAGCCGATCAGATCGAGACCTGGGTGGATTATTCCTTGTTCGATCATCTCGGGACCCCGGCGGGGCTGGAGCAGCGGCTTCTCGACACGGTCAAGGATGTGGGGTTGTTTGAGGACGTCATCAATATGGGCTTGCGTTCAAGGCCGAAGCCGGAAGCCGGCGCGATCACGGCGTCCGACCAGGCCAAAATCGTCAAGGCCAGAAACGAGCTGCGGAGCGAGATCGCGGGTCCGCATCGTGAATATGTCGAATTCTATAGGGACGATCGGTTTTTGGAATACGGCTCGATCTTTGAAAATATCGTTTTTTGTCCGACCGCGGCGATCACGGAACGATTCGGCTCCGGGCGACGGTTCTGCCGGGAGCGTTTGCAGGACGGCCTGAAGGCCAAGGGCCTCTGGGAAAAGCTCTTTCAAATCGGACTCCGGCTGGCCCGGACGGATCACCTGCTCCTGGAGAAGCTGGCCAAAGAAAAATCGCCGCTGCTGGATTATATTGAATTCGATCCCAAGCAAATCGAAAGCCGAAGAAAGATCAACGCTAGACTTCCCTTGGGCGGCGATGCTGGCGCGCGAATCGAGCCAGTCGACCCGGCCCTGGTCGAGGAAATCATCGAGCTGGCGCTGACCCATTGCCCGGGCCAATCAAAAGAACAGGTCTTGGACGAGACCATGAGAGCGGAGATTCTCAGTCTGAGGCCGGATGTCAAAAGATGTCTTTCGGAAAAATCGAAGGGGGAAATTGAATTCTTTGATGAGGCCGCCTTCAACCCGTTCCTGAGTCTCCTGGAAAATATCGTTTTTGGAAACATCGATCCCTTGAGGAAAAAGGCCAATGAAGAGATTCAGGCTTTGGTCAGAAAGCTCGTCCAAGAGGCCGGGCTGGAAAGCCTGGCCGTCAAGCTGGGCCTGGAGTTCAACGTGGGGGAACGAGGCGCGAAATTGTCCGGAGGGCAAAGGCAGAAGGTCGTTATCGCCAGAATCTTGCTCAAGAATCCGTCCGTCCTCATCCTGGATGAGGCCACCGCGGCTCTGGATATGGCCTCCCAGGCTCGGATCAACGACCTGGTGGCCGAAAAGTACAGGGATAAAACGGTCATTTCGATCGCTCACCGGTTGAATATCATCAAGGATTATGACGAAATTCTGGTCTTCGACAAGGGCCGGATCGTCGAGCAGGGCACATTTGAGGACTTGATGAAGAAGGGCGGATTGTTCAATAATTTGTATCAGGGGAGCAATTGAATGAAGATTTCTCTGCCCGGGGAAATTCAATTACTGAAAACCGTATCCCTGTTTCATGCCTTGAAAGAGGAAGACCTCAGAATCATCGCCCTGACGACGGAAAACATCATTTACGAGGCCGGAGAAGCCATCGTCAATGAAGGGGAGGAAGGCGGCGAAGCCTACATGATTTATACCGGGGCCGTCGAAGTCTCCCGAATAACCGACGCGGGCCAATCGATGCTCCTGAATCGAATGGGGCCCGGGGGCCTGTTCGGCGAACTGGCGCTCTTTGGGAACGGCTTGCGCACAGCCTCGGTCAAAGCCGTCGAAGAGACTCTCGTCTCCGTCATCTCGAAGGAAAGGCTCTACGCGATCATTCGGGCCTTTCCCGACATCGGCATCGAAATGCTCAAAGCCGTCACCGAACGATTCGCCCGGGTGGAAAATCGAATGATGAGGAGCCTGGCCCATGAAAAGTAATGCCGCCGCCCCCGCGATCCGATGGACGGTCATCATGCTGGCCTTCGCGATGATCCCCGGGCCGGCCCCGGCCGGGGAAGTCGGGTATAGCGCGATCGTGATGGACGTGAAGGACCGGGCTTTCGTGTCGCATGCGGGAGTCCGAAAAGCGATTGATCTGGGAAGCTTGCTTTATCCGGGGGACTCCGTCGAGACGGCGCCCGGCGCCTCTCTGATGATCGCGTATCTGGAATCGGGGCAGGAGGAGACCTGGCCCGGCGGGGCGAAATTCGTCGTCGAAAAAAGCGGCAGCCGTCCGGCTCCCGCTCAGATCCGTCAACGAAATCGAATCAATTTGCCGCAGATCGCCGCACCGCAAAAAGGGAGCTTTACGTTCAAAGGCATCCAGGAAGACTTCGAATTGGAGGTGGGGAGCCTTTCGAATACCAGGACGATCGAAGACAGGCCCGTCTTTCGCTGGAGTCCCTACCCGTTGGCCCGGAGGTACGTCGTCAGATTATATCCGGCCTCAAAAAACGAGCCCCTTTGGCAGAAGACGACCAACGCGGAATCCCTGCCTTTCCCTTCCGATGCGGCTCCTTTAAATCCCGGCGACGGATATAAATGGGTCGTCGAAGCCTGGGACGGCGGATCTGTCTTGGCCAAAAAGACGAGCTGTTTCAGTCTGCCTCCCGTCGCCGAATGGGCGGAGATCAAGAAAGAGGCCGCTTCCTATCAGGCGCCGTTGGAAGCCGGCGCCTCCGATCCCACGACCCGATTTCGTTATATTTTATTTCTGGAGGAACACCGCTTATACGATGAGGCTTTGAAGCAATATGGCCTCCTTCAAAGACAGCACGGGGAGAGCGAGTCTTTGAAAGACAGGCGCATGAAAATCATCGAGCTCAGAAGTCTGCCTTGCCAAGCCTATTGAAGCGGCGCTCGCACTTGTCTCGAAAGTCCCTTCTCCCTTATGCCCTCATCGCCTTGCTCGTCGGCTTTCTCGCCGTCCTGACGGACCATCGCGTCATTCCCGGGACGGGAACCCGGAATCAGCTGGAGCTGCGGTCCATCGATTTCCGATTTTTATTCAAGCCGAAGCCCAAACAAGATGCGGCCAAGGACATCATCGTCATCGCCATCGATGAGGAAGACTATAAGAAGATCAATCAGCCGTTGATTCTCTACCATACCTATATATCCGAGGTCATCCGCTATCTGGTTGACGCAGGGGTCAAGACCATCGGCCTGGATATGGAGCTCCCTTCCATCTCCCTGGAAGATAAGATCGAGGGAGGGTATGAGAGCGTCTACATGCGGTCTTTCCTGGCAGCCAGGAAAAAGGGGGTCGCCGTCGCCATCGGCTTTTCGCTGCGGGACCAGGCGCCCCTGCAAGGCTACTTGGTGGCGGCCGGAGAAGCCAATCTGGCGACGTTTTTTTTGACCGAAGATGCGGACGATCACATCAGGAGGCAACAGCTCTCCTTCGAGGCGGGAGGGAAAAGATACGAGGCCATGTCCGGCTTGCTGGCCAGGATATATTCCGACCGGCCGTTATCCGGGCCCGGCCAAACGATCCTCATCGATTACTCGCTGGCCCCAAGCATCCCCGTCTATTCCTTTCATGACGTCTATGAGCGGAGCCAAAAGCCGGGCCCTCCTCAAGGGCGTGAATTTGAGAACAAGGTGGTCCTGCTCGGATCCTCCCTGTCCTTCGAGGACAAGCATTCGACGCCTTTGTCTTTTTCAAGCCGGAAAATGACGGACGGCGTCGTCATTCAGGCCGCGGCCTTGGCGACTTTGCTGTCGGGACGCTCTTTTCGTGAACCGGGGACTCTCGCGGGAGCATGCCTCATTTATGCCATAACCCTTTTGACCATCTGGCTGTGTTACCGACGGCGGCCCGTTCCGGCCGCTTTTATCTGCCTGGCCGAAACCGGGGTCCTTCTGGGAGCCTCCGTTTTGGCCTTTAACCGTCTTTACCTGGTTCGTCTGATGCCGCTGCTGGCGGCCATCGTCTTCTCGTTCGTGGCCACGGCGGTTTTCCATTACTATGCGGAAGAGCGCAAGAGGATCAGAATCAGAAAGCGCTTCGCCTGCTATGTGCCCGACGGCGTCATCGATCAGATCATAGATGCCGATATCGACAAGCTGACGGAAGGCGAGCAAAGACGATTGGCGCTCTTGTTCATCGACATCAGGGGCTTCACCTCCTATGCCGAAAGCAACAAAGACGACCCCCAAAAGGTCGTCCGCTTCCTCAATCGGTACCACACGGAGATGACGGACATCATCGTCGGCGGCCAAGGGACCGTCTCGCAATTGACGGGAGACGGCATCTTCGCGTTCTTCGGCGCCCCCCAGCGGAACGACGATCCCGTCTTCGCCGCCGTCAGCGCCGCTTTGCGGATGAAAGAAGCGATCTCCGGATTAAGGCCGGAGTGGCGGCGCTATGGGCTGGAGGATCTCCGCGTCGGGATGGGGATTCACTTCGGCGACGCCATTGTCGGGAACATGGGATCGACAAAAAAGATGGACTACACGGCGATCGGCGACAATACCAATATCGCTTCCCGTATCGAGGGCCTGACCAAGGAATACCGGGAGACCATCCTGATCAGCGAGGCCGCCTATGAGCGCGTGAGGGAGAGGGTGATCGCCCGATCTTTGGGATCGGCTGCGATCAAAGGACACAGCGGGGTGAAGATTTTCGCCGTCGACGGCCTCAGGGAGGTCTCGAGTCGGGAGCAGGGGACAACCGCCGGTCTCGGCGGCGTTCAGTAGATGCGGGGCGCGCCGGCAGGAGCCTTCGGGCATCGGGGCGACGGCATATAGCGGCTCCCGTAGGCGAAAAGGGCGTCACGAAAGCAATGGCCGCTCGCGCGGTGGCAGTCGTCGAACCGGTCGCAATCGCGACAGGCCGAGCCGATCAGCTGTTCGCGATCCGGGTAGATATACGCGAAGAGACGATCCGAGTTCCATACGTCCATGAGGGTCTGACGTCGGAGGTCGCCGACGAAATGCTCCGGGATTTGCGGGATTTGCTCGCAGAGAAAGACCAGCCCGTCCGGAGCGACGCTCATGGAGCTGGCCCCGCCCGAGCAGCGCGCCCGGCGGGCCCAGGTTTCCCATCTTTGGCTCTCGGTCGGGCTTTCGAGGCCGTCCTTTTTGGCGTCGCGGGCCTGCGCGCCGTAGACGATGTCGAGGCCCGGGAGCTCCCGCCGCAATTCGGCCACCTGATCGGCGACCCAGGCGCTGTCGGCCGGGTCCATGAACAGATCATCGCTGTGATGGTAATGAGACCGGCCATAGTCGATCAACTGCATTTCCCGGATGCCCAGGCCGTACCAAGTTCGGACGAGGGCCGGCGCCGATCGGGCATTCGAGGGGGTGAGGACGGCTTTGGCGCGCACGGGGATGCCGTTGGCCAATAGGTTCTCCAGCGATTCCAGGGCGCGTTTATAAAAGCCGGGGGAACCGACGAGGGCGTCCGCCATATCGGGCGTCGGCGCATCCATGCTGAACTGGACGTTCCGCTCGCCGAGACCCATCGCCGCCAGACGATGGGCCGTTTCCCTGTCGATATGACATTTGGTGGAGACGAAGAACCACATGCCACGCTCGACCAAATGCCGGAAAACCTCGAGGGCGTCGGGGCGAGCCATGGGGTCGCCTCCGAGGAGGCCGACGCGCGAAATCCCCAAGCCCGCCGCCTGATCGATCAAATCGCTCCAAGCGGCGACGGACAGCTCGTCGGCCGGAGCGACGCCGCGTCTTTCCGCGTAGCAGTAACGGCATTGCGTTTGGCAGCGGTGGGTCAAAGTGATGTTGAGCGTGAGAGGGACTTCCAAACGATTGGGATGCTCAAGCGGCGTGGGGCGGCCGAGAAACTCCTGGGGCGAGTAGGCCGGAATCGGGCGATCGCCCGCCTCCCGTCGCGGCAGCAGACGCAGCGTTTTGTCGCGATTCGTCCAAGCCACCGTGTCTTGAACGAGAGCCTCGGCCTCGGGCCGGGAGAGGTCCAGGAGGAATATGAGGACGCCGGCTACGTCGGACACGGATCGGTCGCCGTTGAAGAGGGAGGCCGTCAACGTCTGGAATGGATTGAGAATGATATAGCTGAGGGTTTTGGGGTCCCGATTCAGCAGAACGGCGCGCGTCCCGTTCCGTTTAAGCTCCCAGTCGGGGGATACAACCAGAATCTCGTCTGGGGCGGTATTCAAAGTCCCAAGATCTTTCCGGACTCGATATCGATGATCGGTCCTTGTTTGATGCGCCTGCGGGCACCCATGATACGGAAGCGTCCCTTCTTTCTAGTCGGGCTTATTGTTTGATGGTGCAATCATCCACGCATTTGATGCAGCTTTCGCAGGAAATCGGGCAAGTCAGCACGTCGGACCCGCAATCGCGCGCGTTTGTGTTCCGCGGACTCGTGGTCGCCGCCGTCCGGCTCAAGCCATAATCTCCGCACAGCCGCTTCAACCCGGCCAGGTCACCCGGATCATTGGGATCGCCGACTTTCATTTTAATTCCTCCTTCTGCGATCATGGCCCCTCTCGGGACTGATCCATTTCCCGGCCGGCCCATTCGGGGGCCCGGGCGGGAAAGGGATGAGGTCTTTCTGTTTCCGTCGGTTATGGCTTGATATAGCAAGACAAGCAAACGAAGGCGCACTCCGATTCGCACTTCCCCGGGCCGCATTCTTCCACGCTTGCGGTCCGCCGGCTCGTGGCCGCCGTCGCACGGTCCAAGCCATAATCGCCGCACAGCCGCTTCAGTTGGACAAGATCCCCCGCCTCATTCGGATCGCCGACTTTCATTTTGATTCCTCCTCACGCGAGCCTGGCCCCTTGCGAGGCTAAAGAACAATCTCAGGTCAACCGATTGGCGAGTCTGGGCTCAAAATGGATGGATGCTTTCCCTGTCTCTTCCAATATTATTCGCGAATCAATCAACCTGTCAACGCGTAATAATACAAGAAGAAGGATCCTTCACACGGAAATAGCGCACGCCGCGCAAATAGCGATGCAGGCGGCCGAGCACGCCTCCGATTCGCACTCGCCCGGGCTGGTGTTCAGCGGATTCGCGGTTGCCGCCGTACGGCTTAAGCCATAATCTCCGCAAAGCCGCTTCAACTGGACAAGGTCACCCGGATCATTGAGGTTGCCGACTTTCATTTTTCTTCCTCCTGCCGCGATTATCGCCCCTTTTGGGGTTGAAAAAAAATATGGGCTAAACCGAAGGCCGGACGTCGGGATTAATAGCGGGCTTTTTCCAGCTTGACGTTGAACTCGCCGGCGACCTCTGAGTTCACGATCTCTCCCGCCTTGGCTTGCAAGTGGAACCGGCCGCAAACCATGGTTTCGCTCATCTTGATGATTTCCGCCGTCCCCGTTCGCGCTCCCAGCATGGCGATGGTGCCTTTCGTGCCGACCATGACTTTCACCTCGGCGCTGACCCAGAACGGCTTGCCGTAACCGGCGTCGGGATTGTATGGCCCGGGCTTGACGGCGTCGGCGCCGTTCGAAAAATTGAGCTGCAGGATGAACTGCCCTTTTTGGGTCAGCGGCAGCACGAAGCTGTTGGCCATGGCCGCGATCGGGAAGACCTCGTTGGCCAGGCAGACATGCAGCTCTTTTCCGTTCTTAGAGAGCTGGGCGCCGCCCGTTTTCAGCGAGGCATAATCCAGGGGCAGGGCGTCTTTGAACGCCTGCATCGAGGAAGTCATTTTGGTGATGACGTTTCCTGGCGGGCAGTCGGCCGCCGTCGAGAACAAGGTCAGGAGCATTCCGGCCAAGAGCCAGCTAAGCCGCGGCAAGCGATGGGACATGGAGCCCTCCTTTTCCTGCATTATAGTGCAGGACCGTCTCTTTTCAAATCTCGGGATTGGTTTCCTTTCGTCTTTGACGGCTGGCCCCGACGATGTTAAGATTCCCCCACGCGCTGCCTTGGGAAATCATCTAAAGAGCCGATTAGGATATGGGCCGAAGGCTCAATCCGAAAGGTGGTCTGAACGAAGCCCGAAGGAGGGTCTCATGAAAAAATCGTTGGTCGCGATCGGTTTCCTCATCGGGGCGGCTGTTCTGATGACGGCCGCGGCCGGGCCGCAAGCGGGCCCGAAGCTCGTTTCCCTCGACCTCTCGAAAGCGTCCGCGTCTTTCCCGGTCATCATGCAGGCTCCCGAGGGCGTCACCGCAGCCGACGATTTCGGTGATGTGCTCGTCAAAAAGGGCGCGAATTTCCAGGTCGCGGTCAGCTCGAGCGCGAAGGACATCGAGAGCCTTAAAAAAGAGATCAAGGCCAACCCCATGAACAAGCTCAAAGCCTTCCTCGTGGACACGGCCGATGCGCTGCTCTACGAGTCGACGGTCATGGGCAAGTCCGAGTTCCATTTCGCAGCCAACGTCAAAGTCGAGGCAACGACTTTCGGTGCGGAAGATGCCAAGGGGCCCGTCTACACAAAAGCGGTAGACCTGCACCGGAAGGAGGGCGCATGAGACAGGAGGGGACTGCCCGGGACGCAGTTTGGCTCTTGCTTGGTTCCATCCTGATCAGTTATTTCCTGCCCTGGTCCACTTCCACCTATTGGACGTTCTGGCTTCTGGGCATCCTCGGTCTCGTTCTTTTCGTGTTTGGGCTTGTTCGCTTGAAAACGAATCGCCCGCTCGGCATCCGTCTGATCGCCGTTTCCTTGGGGCCTTTCATCGTCTGGCTCACTCTGTGGCTGTTGAATCAAGCCGGCCTGCTTCCCTAGTATCGCCGCGCTCGACCTTGACCGTCCGGAGGCGGAGGCGAAGGCCCCGCTTCCGGCCTCAACCAGCGCTGGCTGAAGAAGTCTCGGAGCCGCGAGGGCCGTGGCTTTTCTATTTAGCCGGCCGACTCAGCTGTGGGAATACGTTCTTGAACAAATAATCCCTGATCTCGCCGTCCAGCCGGTCCGTGCCGAACGCGGCTTCGGGCGGCGTTCCCTCTTTCGGGCTCGCGTAGGTATTGTAGGCGGCCACATAGGCGGTCCGGGCTTCCGGCTGCAGGTAGAAGTGGCTGACGAACGCGTTCTGGTGACCGCTATGGGCCACGTAGATCGTCCCGAAGTGCTTTTCCAGGAAGAAGATCAGCCCTTGCGATGCCTCGGACGGCTCTTGGCCCGGTGCGGGCGGTGAGTCGGGCTCGATTTTGAGTACGGGCCTGAACATCTCCTCGAGGGAGGAACGCTTCAGGATTCCGTCGTAGACGGCCTGTTTCTTCGGATCGCCCATCAGGAAATTCAGGTACTCGGCGAAATCAATGATCGGGGCGTTCAGCCCGCCGTTGGAAACCGTGATGCCCGTATCGACGTCGAACGGGGCCGCCGTCAATGCGCCGGCCTCCCGAGAATAGCTCTGAGCCCGGTTCTTCAGCAGGTGGTAGGGGGTCGCGTCGAAGTAGCTCTCGTGCATTTTGAGCGGCTTGAGGATGTTCTTGTCGATATAGACTTCGTAATCGTCGCCCGTGAGAAGCTCGATGACGCGGCCCAGGAAAATGATCCCGGGATTGGAGTAGCTCCATTGGCTCCCCGGCTTGAATTCGATCCCGGTGTAAGGGAACATCGCCGCCAGCTGCTCCCAGCGCGTCGGCTCGTGCGGTTGCCAGGCCTTGTCCTTCCAGGGCCAGGTGGCGCCGCGGAACCCCGCGCTATGGGTTAGGAGGTGCTGTGATCTCGGACATGTCGCCGAACGGGTCGTGGACCTGCCGCAGCTCGGGGATGTATTTGACAATGGGATCGTCGAGGCCGAGCCGGCCGCGGTCGCGGAGCTGAAGGATGGCGATCCCGGTCATCGTCTTGGTGATCGAGGCCCAGTGGTAGATGGTGCGGTCGTCGACCGGCTGGGACTTCTCCTGGTTGGCCATCCCGAAGTGGGCCTTGTCGACGACCTTGTTGTCGTGCAGGATGAGGAGCGAGCCGCCGACGATCCCCGCCTGCTCCATGCCCTTGGCATAGAAAGTCCGAAAGGCATCGAGCGCCTTCTTCAAGCCGGCCGGCGGCTTTGGGGCGGGAGCCGCGGCGGAGAGGGTGGCGGCCGCGGCGAGCAGCAGGATCAGAGTCAGGGGGACCGATGCGCGTCGGAAATTCATGGCGCCTCCAGTCTGGTTCGAGTCATTGGTCCGCACCCTCATGCGCCGGCCGGGCGCGGACCTTGCGCCTTTCAGGCGTGCGAAGCTTGGATCCGCTTTTCCTCACCTACGGCCAAGCGCCGCTCCCGGCTCACCAGCAGGGTCAGGGCCACGGCCAGGGTGACCGCGAAATGACACATCACCGACGGCATGATTCCGTCCGGCTCCTTGACGAACAGGCGCAGGAAAAGAGAGGGCAGGACGAACCCCAGCACTCCGGTCTGGATGGTCGCCAGGTTGCTGCGGGCGTTGGCATCTCCGACCCCGGCCATGGTCAAGGCGGGCCAGAAGATCAGGACCCCCATGCCGGCCTGGTAGAACATGCCGAAGGCGAAATCGAAATTGGCGCCGTGGAAGTAGCGGGCCACCACGGTTTGGCAGACGGATTTGGTGATGGCCGCGGGATCGAGGGCGATCCAGGCGCTCATGGCGACGGCGGCGGCGATGAAGGCGGCCGGGAAGAGAATCCGGCGCGGCTTGGGCGCGAGGAGCCGGTAGACGAGCCAGATTCCGACCGGCGGCAGCCAGGTGATGTCCAGGAAGGCGATACGGGAGAAAAGCAGGTTCTCCGGCCGTGAACAGACCGCAACTTCGGCGAACTGGTAGCCGGCCAGAAGAATGAAAATGAACGCGGTCGGCCGCAGGAGAGATTTGCGGCCGGGGCTGTTCAGAGTCCATGCGGCGGCCAGGAGCTCGAATAAACCGGTCAGGATGGCCAGCGCGGGCGAATAGGGAGGCATGACGCGTTCCCTCCTTGTTCGGGGCGATTATAATCCATATCCGGAATGTTTTGACAAGAGATGGATTAGAAACGACAATAAATGGATGGACGATCAGAATTTGGGGACGAAGGCCGGCCGGCCCGGGCCGCAGAAAGCGTCTTCTATGCGCTCCGTCCATTCTAAGGGAGCCCCGGACATGCCCAATCGACGCTGGCCCCGCTGGAGCCGTCGGCTGGGCCGGGCCCTGATTTTCGTCCTCCTCGTTTATATTTGCGTCGCGTATGTTGTCTTTCCCCTGTTCTGGCGCCATTACGAACATATGCCCCGGCTCGAAGCCGCTCCCAAGAAGACTTATAAGACCGAAAAGATCCCCGGAGATCCCCTCAATGTCGCTCTTGTGGGAACCCGGCCGGATGTCGAGGGCGCCATGGCGGCGGCGGGATGGCGCAAGGCCGCGGCCAAGACGATCCTTCACGACCTGCGGGTCGTCGAGACCGAGCTTTTCGACGGCCGCTACCCCAACGCCCCGGTCAGCGATCTGTTCCTGTACGGCCGCCGCCAGGATCTGGCTTTCGAGCAGGCCGTCGGGCGGGCCATGCGCAGTCGGCATCACGTCAGGTTCTGGCTATCGCCGGATGCGGATGCGAGCGGCCGGCCGATCTGGTTGGGCGCGGCCACCTTCGACCGGAGCGTCGGTCTGAGCCGGCGGACCGGCCAGATCACCCATCATATCGCCCCTGCCGTCGACGCGGAGAGGGACAAGCTGATGGCCGATCTCGAGCGGCTGGGCTTGTTGGAGCGGGTCTTTCAAGTCACGGGCATCGGGCCGACCCTGCGCGACGTGAACGGCGAGAAGGACTGGTATTTCACGGACGGCGAAATGACGGTCGGCGTCTTGTCGGCCGCGAATGCGGTCCGCTCGGAGCCTCCCGTCAAGCCGTCCAGCCCGAGCCATGTGCGCCTGACGAATCGGATTTGGAAGGCGTTCGGCGGGCTGTTCGGGAATCTCCCCTAGGAGTCGGATCAGGCTCGCGCGGGCGATGCTTTGATCGTCCTCGGCCCAATATTATTGCGACGAGGGCTCGGGAACCGTCTGCGGCCCCTGCGGCAGCACGGCGATCCGGGCCGCCGGCCCCCGCGCCGCGGCCAGGCGCCGGATCGTCCCCGCCGGATCCCGGCAGGGGATTAAATGGATGCGGCGGATCGAGGCGTCGTCCAGTCCGTCGGCGTAAAGGTGGATCTCGGCCCGCCGCTGGATCTGGGTCTGGATCTGGGCCTGCCATTGGTCCTGGACGGGCCCGCGCGCCGTTAGGATGGAACGCAGGACTTCATCGGGGTTCCCGCCGCCGGCCAGGATGGACTCGAAGGCGCTCCCGCTCGGGATCCCTTCCCGGCACTCCGAGACGCAGACGATCGCCCCGCCGTCTTTGACGATCCGGGCCGCGGCGCTCATGCCCTTGACGGCTTGATAGACGTTGAGGTCGAGCGGGCGGCCCGAATTGGTGGTGACGACGACGTCAAACAGCCCGTCCGTGGGGACCATGGCCGTCTCGCGGACAAAGGCGCAGCCGCGGCGGTGGGCATCCTCCCATTCCCCGGCGAAAACGCCGGTGATTTCCTTGGCCGCGTTCAGCGTGACGTTGAGGAGAAAGGCACGACGCCCTCCCTCCCAGTCCAGGAGCCGTCGTAGGACCTCGCGGGCCTCCTCCCAAATAGGATTGCCGTCGATCCGGCCCCAGACCGCCGCGGAGTGAGCGATCATTCCGGCGTCGTGGTTTCCCAGGACCGTGGCTTGGCCGGCCAGGCCGGGCATGATCGATTTCGGCCCGCCGGAAAAACCGGCGAAGAGATGGGGTTCGATGAATCCCACCAGGACAAGGAGCCCGCATTCGGGCAGGACGGCGTTCAGCCGGACTTGGTGGCCGAAGGACGAGCGGCCAAGCGAGACTTGGGTCGAGGGATCGAAGGAGTCGTTCTGGACGATGCGGTACCCGGCGGCGATTTCCGGCCCGAGCATCTCGACGAGCTCTTTGGGCGGGCTGGGACGGTGGGTGCCCAGGGCGTTGAATAGGATGATCTCCTCCCGGGGGACATCGGCCAGCTCCGCAAGGACGGCTTCGAGGAGCAGGCGGCGGGGGAGAGGCCGGGTGGCGTCGCTGAAGATGATGCCGATCGGCCGCCGCCCGCCGGCGCCGGCCAGGGCCGCTAGGGCGGGGGAGCCGATCGGGGCGCGCAAGGCGGACCGGACCGCCGCCTTGGCCTCGGCCAGGGCGGGACGATGCCTCGGCTCGATGACAACAGGCCTCAATTCGTCCGGAAGGACGAGCTCCAGACCCTCCGCGCCATAAGCCAGTTGAATGCGCATCGTTGTTCTCCGGGCGGTATTATAAACGGTTTTTTGCTTTCGCTTTGGATTTGGTTTTGTTGCCTTTTGAAGTTCAATACGGGGGGCGAGGGCAATGGGGGGCCGAAACCATTGGAAATTTTTTTTAAAAAGCTCGGGCGATGGGTTTGGAGGGTCAAAACCAATCGACGAAGGAGCGAGCACGGTCCCCTGCGGAGCAGGGGGAGCGACCGAGTCGGCGGAGCGAGCGCGCTCGCTGGGCGCGCGAGCGTGTTTTGACCCTCCATACCCCGAGCCCCCCTTCCCGTTTGACTTCCTCTTCCTTCCACCCTATACTGATAGACGAATTCGAGCGTGGGGGCGAACGGATTCGACGGAGACAGTGAAGCTGACGCTGCATGCCGAGATCCCATCTCTCTCGTTAAACGGTGGACCTAAGAAGTGCAGAAACACTACCCCTCGCTGCCTAAGCTTTAGGCATGCCGTTCCTTCGGCTCTCGCCTGCGGGGCCGCTGGAGCGCCGACCAGCAGGATAGCGGACTTGGCGAGCCCCGAGCCGAG
This sequence comes from Candidatus Aminicenantes bacterium, assembly GCA_026393855.1. Classification (NCBI taxonomy): domain Bacteria; phylum Candidatus Aminicenantota; species Candidatus Aminicenantota bacterium. The sequence goes on along the minus strand of JAPKZJ010000022.1, from coordinate 62,300 downwards.
CGAGCGAATCAATAGGGGCTGGCTTCGCGGACCCTTCCTCGCCGGGTCCCGCGCGGCGAGAACAAAGACGAGGAAAAGCACGTAGAGGCGTCTTGCGGAATGTTTTCGGACGCGGGTTCGATTCCCGCCGCCTCCACCACAATTCCGCCATGCATGTCATCGAGAAGATAAGGACCCGGGCCGGAGCGATCGCGGCGACGGCCGCGCTTGTCCTCTTCGCGGCCCTCGCTCTCTGCCCGCCGGCGTCCGCCCAGCAGAGGACCATCATCCTCGACCCCGGCCACGGCGGCCTGGACGTCGGGGCCAAGGGCAAGTTCGGGGCCGTCGAGAAAGACGTGGCTCTGGCCATCAGCCTCAAGCTCAAGGCTCTGATCGAGGCCAACCTGGCCTACCGGGTCGTCTTGACCCGAGACAAGGACATCGACGTCTCGCTCGAAAACCGGGCCGCTTTGGCCAACAACAACGACGCGGCCCTGTTCATCAGCATCCACGCCAACGGCTCCTTCCGCAAGAAGGCCCGCGGCTCCGAGACCTTCTTCCTCAGCCTCAACTCCACGGACGAGGAATCGCGCAAGCTGGCCTACCAGGAAAACACCGCCTCCGGCGTCGACAAGCGGATCGTCGAGGACGACAAGGACCTGGTCAAGATGATCCTATGGGACATGGCCCAGGCCGGCTATATCAAGCAGAGCTCCCGGCTGGCCGAATTGATCCAGCGCGAGCTCAACGCCCTCCTGGGGACCGAAAACCGCGGCATCAAGCAGGCCGACTTCTCGGTCCTGCGCGGTGTGGCCTGCCCGGCCGTGCTGGTCGAGGCGGCTTTTATCTCCAACCCCGAGGAGGAGCAGAGCCTGACCGACGACGCCTTCCAGGCCAAGGTGGCCGAGGCTGTCTATCAGGGTCTGGCCGCGTACCTCAAGCTGCTGCGGCAGGACTGAGCCCGCCATGGCCAAGTCCCGCACGCCCGTCATTCTCGGCCTGGCCGCCCTGCTCGTCGGCCTCGTCATCCTCTTCATCCTGGGCATCTCGCCGGAGCGGATCGCCCGCCAAGTGGAAACGCCCGAGACCCCGGTCGGAGTGAACGCCCCGACCAAGGAAACGAAGACCGTCACCCTCTTTTTTCTGCGTGAGGAGGACGACTTGTTCGTGCCCGAGACCCGGACGATCCCCGTCGCGGCGACCGTGGCCCAAGAGGCCGAAAGCCTTCTGACCGAGCTGATCAACGGCTCGAAGAACGGCCTGCCCTCGGCCCTGCCGGTCGAAACCAAGGTCGGCCAGATCTTCGTGACCAAGGAGGGTGTCGCTTACGCCGACTTCTCCAAGGAGCTTTCCGCCGCCCACCCCTCCGGGTCGGAGGCCGAGAAAGCCACCGTCTTCGCCATCGTCAACTCGCTGGCCTACAACTTTAAAACGATCAAGAAGGTCTTCATCCTCGTCGACGGCGAGGAGCGGGAGACCCTCAACGGCCATATCGCCCTGAACCGGGCCTTCGCCCCCGATTTCTCCCTCGTCGCCAAGGACTGATGGCGGACCTGCCCCAAATCGCCATCGTCGGCTTTCCCAACGTCGGGAAGTCGACCCTCTTCAATAAGCTGGCCCGCCGCCGGGTCTCCCTCGTCCACTCCCTGCCCGGCATGACCCGGGACCGCGTCTCGGCCGCCGTCCGGCTGCTGGACCGCGAAGTCGAGCTCATCGACACGGGCGGGTTCATCGACGAGCTGGCCGGGGCCGAGCCCCTGGCCGCCCAGGTCCACAAGATGGCCTGGGAGGCGGCCCGCCGGGCCGACGTCCTGCTTTTCCTCGTAGATGGGCGCCGGGGCCTGCTGCCGGTCGAGCGCGGTCTCTTCCAGTCCCTCAAGAAGCTGGACAAGCCGCTCGTCGTGGCCGTCAACAAGATCGACACCGACCGCCCCGGACCCGAGGCGGCCGAGTTCTACCGTCTGGGCGAGAAGACGCTCCATTTCATCTCGGCCGAGCATTCGGTCAACCTCGACGCCTTGGCTGAGGCTCTGGTCGATCTTCTCCCCGGAGCCGGGGCCGAGGACGCGGTGACGGCCGACAAGCCGCTGCGGATCGCCGTCATCGGCCGGACCAACGTCGGCAAGTCCTCGCTGACCAACCGGCTGTGCGGCGAAGAGAGGCTGATCGTCTCGGAGCTGCCGGGCACGACCCGCGACAGTGTGGACGTCCTGATTCGCCGCGGCGACAAGGCCTATCGCCTCGTCGACACGGCCGGGATCCGCAAGCTGTCCAAGACCGGCGACGAGCGCGAGTCGGCCGGCGTCATCAAGTCGCGCAAGAACATCGACCAGGCCGACGTCCTCTGCCTGCTGCTCGACGCCCTGGAGTTTCCGACCCGGCAGGACGCGGCGGTGGCCCAGATGGCCAAGGAATCCGGCAAGCCCCTGATCGTCGCCGTCAACAAGTGGGACCTGGTCCGGGACGAGATGATGAAGGCGGGCGAGCTCGAGAATCTGGTCTTCGCCCGGCTCGAGTTCATCCGCTACGCCCCGGTCCTGACCGTCTCGGCCCTGACCGGTAAAAGAGTCCTGCGCATTCTGGACCTGGCCGAGTCCGTCTGGCGGGCCGGCGGCCGGACGATCGGGACGGCCGACCTGAACCGGTTCCTGGACGGGGTTCACCGGAACAACTCGCCCATGACCCCCTCCGGCCGGCGCTTCCGGATCAAGTACATGACCCAGGCGGGCGTGCTGCCGCCGTCCTTCCGCCTCTATGCCGGCCGCAACGCGACCTTCGCCCCGGCCTCGGCCAAGCACTTCGAGAATCGCCTGCGCGAAGCCTTCGGATTCGAGGGCAATCCGATCCGGATCTACTTCCGGGGGGCATGAGCGGCCGTCCGGCCAAGTTGACTTTCCCCCGGGGTTCGTTTATAAATGAGTTTCCATCTATCGTTGGACGGAGTGTCCAAGGAGGTCACGATGTCGGATAAACGGACGTCCCGCGCTCTCGTCGCGGCGCTGGCGCTCCTGCTGGTCTTCGCCGCCTTCGGCTGCCAGAAGCTGAGCGTCAAAAAGCTGACCGCGAATTTTCATTTTAACAAGGCCAACGCCCTCTTCATCGACAACAAGTACAGCAAGGCCATTGTCGAGTACAAAACGGCTCTGGGCAACAACCCCGACCTGAAGGAAGCCTATCGCTTCCTGGGCGAGAGCTACAAGGCCCTTTATGTCCCGGCCAAGGAAACGGCCGAGAACAAGGAGCGGGCCGCGGAAGCCCTCAAGGCCCTCCAAAAGGCCTTCGAGATCGACCCCAACAACAAGGACGTCATCTACTCGCTCGGCGACATGTTCGACAAGCTGCGCGACTTCGACAACGCCGAGAAGATGTACCTGCGGATCATCGATCTGGAACCCGGCAACATGAACAACTACTACATCATCGCCGAGTTCTACAAGCGCTACGCCTCCGAAAAGAAAGAGCTCAAGGAGAAGGCGGAGCAGATGTACATGCGGCGCATCGAGACGGACCCTATGAACGTCCAGGGCTACGCCTATATGGCCAACTACTTCGACCAGCTGAGCGCGACCGAGTTCAAGGACAAGTTCGACAACGCCTTGGCCTTCCACATGATGCGCAAGCAGCTCGAGCCCGCCTCGGCCGAGATCTTCTACACCATCGGCGTCAACCGGTTCAACAAGGCCTACCAGCTTCAGAACTTCCTGTCCGACTCCGATAAGATCGCCGCCGCCGCCGACGCCGAGAAGAACCTGCTCAAGGCCATCGAGATCGACGCCAACTTCCCGGACGCCTACGCCTACATGAAGATTCTCTACCTCAACGTCCACGCCAAGCTCTATCCCGAGAAGGAAGGACGCTACCAGGAAGAGGCCAACCGCTACGGCGACAAGTTCATGGAAGCCCGCACCCGCCAGCTCGAACGCATGAAGCTGGAGAAGGAGCTCAAGAAGACGGGCTGATCGCTTATCATCCGTCCCCGCCCTGAATCCCCTTTCGCCCGGTCCCGCCAGGCCCGGAGGCGGAAGGGGATTCGTTTTTAGGCCCCGAAAAAAGGCTCCATGCCTAGTTGACACGGGGGCCCGGATTTAGTATCTTATTGCATCATTTTGCTTTACGACTTAATCTGCGTATTGCAATAACTTTTCTCTCTCGAGGAAGACGCGAATGAAGACTTTTGTCCCAAAAAAGGGCGACATCGAAAGGAAATGGTGGATCCTCAACGCCGAAGGCAAGGTGCTGGGCCGGCTGGCCACCGAGGCGGCCGTGCTGCTGCGGGGCAAGCATAAGCCCATGTTCGCGGCCTTCGTCGACACGGGTGACTTCGTCGTCGTGATCAACGCGGCCAAGATCGTCGTGACGGGCAAAAAGGCCGCCGACAAGGAATACTATTCCCACTCCGGGTACCCGGGCGGGTTGAAAACCGAAGTCCTGCAGGACCTCCTGGCCAGCAAGCCGGAAGAGGTCATCAAGCGCGCCGTGTGGGGCATGATCCCCAAGAACAAGCTCGGCCGGGCGGTCTACAAGAAGCTCAAGGTCTATCCTGGCGCCGAGCATCCGCATGTGGCGCAAAATCCCCAGGAACACCGGTTTTGAGTAGGAGGAACCTGCATTGAGTCTCATCCAGTATTACGGCACAGGCAAGCGCAAAACCGCCGTGGCCCGGGTCTTCCTGCGGTCGGGCAAGGGCGATCTGACGCTGTTCGTCAAGAAGCGGCCGCGGCCCTTCGACGAGTACTTTCACACCGAATCGCACCGGCTGGCCATCCGGCAGCCGCTCCAGATGACGGCGACCGACGATAAGTTCGATGTCTTCATGCGGGTCGAGGGCGGCGGCGTGCACGCCCAGGCCGAGGCCGTCCGGTTGGGCATCGTCCGGGCCCTGATCGAGTTCAACCGCGAGCTCAAGCCGGTCCTCAAGGCGGCCGGTATGGTCACCCGCGACGCGCGGATCAAAGAACGCAAGAAGTACGGATTGCTGGGCGCCCGCAAAGCTCCGCAGTACCACAAACGCTAAAGGAGACGGCCGTGGTTTCAGTTTCGATGAAAGAGCTTTTGGAGGCGGGAGTCCACTTCGGACATCAGACCAAGCGCTGGAACCCCAAGATGAAGGAATTCATCTACGGCCAGCGCAACGGGATCTATATCATCGACCTGCAGAAGACGATCAAGGTCTTCAAAGAGGCCCTGCAGTTCGTCAAAGGCCTGGCCGGCGAGGGGCGCGAGATTCTCTTTGTCGGGACCAAGAAACAGGCTCAGGACATCATTCGCGACGCCGCCACCAAGTGCGGCTCGAGCTACGTCAACCAGCGCTGGCTGGGCGGCCTGCTGACCAACTTCAAGGTCATCCGCGGCTCGATCGACAAGCTGGTCGAGCTGGACGAGATGCGCGAGGACGGCCGCTGGGATTTGCTGAGCAAGAAAGAGCAATCCCGGATGGAGAAGGTCTACCGCAAGCTGTCCAAGAACCTGGGCGGCATCAAGACCATGACCCGGATGCCCGGGGCCATGTTCGTCATCGACTCCTCCAACGAGGAGATCGCCCTGCTGGAGGCCACGAAGATGAACATCCCCATCGTGGCTATCGTCGATACCAACGGCGACCCCGAAAACCTGGCCTACCCCATCCCCGGCAACGACGACGCCGTCCGGGCCATCGAGCTGTTCACCAACAAAATGGCCGAAGCCATCATGGAGGGCCGCAAGGCCCGGGTGGAAAAAGACATGCTCGAGGACAAGAAGAGCGGCGACGCCGCCGCCGATGCCGACGAAGCCGCTTCGGCCTGAGCCGTCCGGCGTCCGCGACAAGGAGCACCCTATGGCAAATGTCACCGCCGAACAGGTCAAGGAGCTGCGCGAGCGCACCGGGATCGGCATGATGGAATGCAAGAAAGCCCTGGACGAGGCCGGCTGTCACATGGACAAGGCCATCGAGATCCTGCGCAAGAAGGGCTACGCCCGGGCCAAGGATAAGGCCGAGCGGATCGCCAACGAGGGCCTGATCGGATCCTATATCCACATGACCGGCAAGATCGGCGTTCTGCTCGAGGTCAACTGCGAAACCGACTTCGTGGCCCGCAACGAGGAGTTCAAGGAGCTGGTCAAGAATATCGCCATGCATATCGCGGCCGCGGCCCCCAAGTACGTGGCCCCGGCCGACGTTCCGGCCGAGATCCTGGAGCAGGAACGGGCCATCGCCCGCGAGCAGTTCAAGGACTCCAAGAAACCGCCCGAGATCATCGAGAAGATCATCGAGGGCAAGCTGACCAAGTTCTACGAGGAAGTCTGCCTCCTCGAGCAGACCTACGTCCGCGACGACAAGGTCAAGATCAAGGACCTCGTCGTTCAGTTCGTCGCCAAATTCAAGGAAAACACCAAGATCGGGCGCTTCGCCCGGTTCGAAATCAAGAAGTGAGGCGGCTATGGACTCGCCGCGCCCCGCTTACGATCGCGTCCTGCTGAAGCTGTCGGGCGAGTCCCTGCTGGGCAAGCTGGCCTTCGGCATCGACATCGTCACCGCCTCCCACGTGGCCCGCGAAATCAAGGAATTGCACGGCTTGGGGGTTCAGGTCGCGCTTATGATCGGAGGCGGCAACATCTTCCGCGGCGTGCGGGGCACGGGCGAAGGGATGGACCGGGCTTCGGCCGACCAGATGGGCATGATGGCCACCATCATCAACGGCATCGCCCTCCATGACGCCCTGGAAAAAGAAGGCGTCCCGACCCGGCACATGTCGGCCCTGGAGATCCGGGCCGTGGCCGAGCCGTTCATCCGGCGGCGGGCCATCCGCCACCTCGAAAAGGGCCGGGTCGTCATTTTCACCGCCGGACTGGGCAGCCCCTACTTCACCACCGACACCGCGGCCGCGCTGCGGGCCCTGGAGATTCGGGCCCAGGTCATTCTCAAGGCCACCAAGGTCGACGGCGTCTACACGGCCGATCCGCTGATCGACAAGACGGCCAAGCGGTTCGCCTCCATTCGCTACATGGACGTCCTCAAGCGGGGCCTCAAGGTCATGGACGCCACGGCCATCTCGCTGTGCAAGGACAACAACCTGCCGATCATCGTCTTCAGCCTGCGCAAGTCCGGCAATATCAAGCGGGCCGTCCTGGGCCAGGTGGTCGGCACCCGGGTGTACTGAGCGGCGGCCGCTCCCGAGGTTCATCATGGTCAAAGACGTGCTGAAAGATCTCGAAAAGAAGATGAAGGCCTCGCTCGAGCACTTCCGCAAGGAGCTCGGCCGGGTCCGAACGGGCCGGGCCAACCTGGGCATCTTCGAGGACATCAAGGTCGACTACTACGGCGTCGCCACCCCCGTCAACCAGATGGCCAAGATCGGCATCCCCGACCCGACCCTGATCACCGTCCAGCCCTACGACCACAGCCTGTTGGAGGGCATCGACAAGGCTATCCGGGCGGCCGGGCTGGGCCTCAACCCGCTCAATGACGGCAAGCTCCTCAAGATCCCCGTGCCGCCGCTGGACGAAGAGCGCCGGCGGGAGATCGTCAAGGGCGTCAAGAAGATGCTCGAGGACGAGAAGACCGCCCTGCGCAACATGCGGCGCGAGACCAAGGACTTCATCGAAGAGCTGGAGAAGGAAAAGGAGATCAGCGAGGACGACCGGTTCAAGGGCCTCGAGGACCTCCAGAAGATCACCGACGACTTCACCAAGAAGACCGAGGAAGCCGTCGCGGCCAAAGAAAAAGACATCATGCAGGTTTGAGCCTCCGGGCTCCGGCCCGGTCTCCTCGACCATGATCCTCCCGCGTCTCCACAGGTTCGGCGCCTTCGCGGCGGCCGTCCTGCTTTCGGCCTCCGCAGGCCGAGCCGCGCCCGGTCCGGCCGTATCCCTGGCGATTATCAAGGCCCGGGTCTGGACGGGAAACCCGCAAAGGCCTTGGGCCGAGGCCCTCGCCGTTCAAGACGGACGGATCACCGCCGTCGGCTCGAACGGCGAGATCCGGGCCGTAACGGGGCCGGAGACGCGGATCATCGACGCCGGTGGATGCTCGGTCCTGCCCGGCTTGATTGACGCCCACTTCCATCTTCTTGACTTGAATACGACCGGAGGTGTTGCGCCCCTGAGCCTCCGCTACATGGCCGGGAAAAAGGAATTCAGCGAGGCGGTGGCGGCGTATGCCCGGACCGTTCCGCCCGGGGAGTGGATCTTCGGTGAAGGCTGGGACGAACGCAAATGGGGCGGCGAGCTCCCGACGCGGGACTGGATCGACGGCGCCACGCCGCGGAATCCGGTCTGGTTGCTGCGGGGGCGCGGCGAGGCGGGTTTGGCTAACGCGGCGGCGCTCGAGGCGGCCGGGATCGGTCGGGATACCCGAGGCAGTCCTCCCGAGGGAATCGTTCGGGACCGGACCGGTCTCCCGACGGGGTTGATTTGGGGCGGACCGATGGAGCTCATGGATGCCGTTCTGGCCGAACGGGCCGGGGAGCAAGCCGGGAAGTCGTCGGAAGCGATCATGGCTCGCCTGGCCTCCTGGGGCGTGACTTCGGTTCAACATTCCGGAAACTGGCAGGAGCTCCTCATTTTCCAGCGGCTGCGCCGGGAGAATCGCCTGCTTGTTCGGATCTATGCCGCCGTCCCGCTGCCGGCCTGGACGCGGCTGCGGGACTACGTCCAAGCGCACGGGCGGGGCGATGCCTGGCTTCGCTGGGGCGCGCTCAAGCTGTTTAAAATGTCCTGGACTCAGGCTCCCGTCCTCGACCGTTCGGGCCGTCCGGACCGCTGGTCCAGTCTGCCCACGGAGGCCGAAGTCTACGGCTGGTTCGAAGGCGCGACGCTGGCCGGGCTCCCGATCATGGTCCATGCCGGCGGTTTCGAGATCCTTAAAATCTTCAATCGAGTCAACGACTCCGTCCATCCGCGGGATCCCCGGTTTCGCATCGAACACGCCCATAATGTGCCGCCGGAGTGGATTCGTCTTTACGCTGCGGCGCACGTCATCGCCAGCGTCCAACCGCCCCTGTTGGCCGCTTTCGACCGCGGGGAGGGCGGCGGCCCGCCGCCCAAGGACTTATTCCCCTGCCGGCGTCTGCTCGATGCCGGTGTCAAGATTGTTTTTGGGACGGATTCGGTGACGGCCACGCCCTTGATGTCTCCCTTTGAGGTCATCGCTCTGGCCATGGCCCGCCCGGGGCCGGACGGCCGGCGGCTGACCCGCGAGCAGTGTCTGACCGCCTACACCCGCGATGCGGCTTTTGCCGAGTTCTCCGAGGCGGACAAAGGCACGTTGGAGCCGGGCAAGCTGGCGGATTTGATTCTTCTCGATCGCGACCTTTTTCGATCACCAGCCGAAACCCTCCCGTCCGTCCGGGTCCTGATGACCGTTATCGATGGACGGATCGTCCATGAGGCCGGATCGGAGCCCGGCGGCCTACGGTGATTGAAGGCTGCCGGATCAGGCGCCGCGGCGCTTATCCCATCCGTTCGACGTATACCGCCACGGCTTCCCGCATGAAGGGGGCCAGGCGCGGGTCCAGGGCATTGAAATTGGCCCGGAACTCCGGCGAATCGTTGTACAGCGCGGCCAGGCCCAATAATTGATCCCGGTTCGGTGCCCAGAAGTATTGCAGGTGCTTGTGCCAGCGGGCGATGCAGGCTTGGACCGCAGGGCCCGCCGGGCCCTCCGGGATCGCAGCGATCAGGTCGGCGTAAACCGCGTTCCCTTCGTCCATGATCCTCTTTCTCTCGGCTTGGCTATAGGCCTTCCACTTCCGATTGGACGCCCGCACGGTCTCCGGGTCGTACATTTCCTCGGCCCGTTTGGCATAAGCCTCCTGCGTCTCTTCGCTGAACGGCTCGAACAATTGCTTCTTGGTCATCGGTTTCTCTCCTTGCAGGTACAGGATCGTGTCGTCCACCGTCCGAATCAGGCGTTGGAGCCGAGTGACCCGGCCGAGCAGGGCCTCGCGGTGCCCTCGCAGGGCCCGCTGGGCCGAAAAGCCGCGCTGGCCCATAAGCGTCTTGATTTCGACCAAGGGCAGGTCCAGCTCGCGGTAAAAAAGAATCTGCTGCAGGCGCAGGACCGATTTCTCCCCGTAATACCGGTAGCCGTTGGCGCCGACGGCGTCCGGCGTAAGGAGCCCGATCCGGTCGTAATAGCGCAGGGTGCGCGGGCTGACTCCGGCCAGGTCGGCCAGCTTCTTGACGGTGTAGGTCACGAGCTCACCTCGATACGTTCGCGGCGCTCGAACCCCGATTTTCAAATCGGGGGCTAAAGCGCCGCTCAGTATTAACCCTGTTAATCCCCCGGGCTAAAAGCCCGGGGGATCGAGCGGGTTTATTCCCCCTCACTCTAAACTATTACGTTACGTCAATGTCAAGCTCCGCCCGCACTTTTGCGGATCGAGGCGGGGGGATCCGATCGGGCGACCGAGGGAGTGTTGCCAAGGGCGCCGGAATCTCATATAGTTCCGGCGCCTAGGAGGCTCTCCATGATCCAACGCCGCCGGATGTTTCTCGCTCTGCTCGGCCTCTTTGGGCTAGCGGCCTTGGGCGCGGCCACCGGGCTTCTCCGTTCCGAGACTGCGGCTTCTGCCGCGAGACGGGCGGCCTCCCGGTTTCAAGCCCCGCCCGCCGCAGCCGCCCTCGCCCCGGATTCGATCAAGCCCGGGCTCCGGCTGACCTATTATCTGATGACCGGGAGCCTGTCCGGTTCGGTCAACGGCTGGGTGCCGGACGAAGAGGGCGATTGGGCGGACCGGCAAGGCCGCCGTTACGCCACGGAGCGTAAGGGCCTCGGCTCGCATGGATTGATCCAGGCCACCGTCGTCGGAGGCGATGGCGGTGTGTTTGCGCTGGCCGAGCCGTTTTATCTTTTTAACGGCGGCGACACGACGCCCATCTACAATACGAGCCTGGACTCTCTGGTCACCTCGGACACCGGCGGCGATTTCTGGATGCATCCGCGGCGTCAGGCCCAAGTCCTCCGCGACTATCCCTGGAATGGACTGCCGCTGGCGGGCCGGACGCTGGCCCGGACCACGGCCTGGCGGGACGAGGCCGGGCGGACTTATCAGGCGACCCACATTGTCATCATCGGCGGGGCCAGCCGGACCTCCTACATCTACGACCAGGCCGGCGGATACCTGCTCTACTTGAGCCGCCTGACGAGCGAGCCGCCCGCGATTCGCGACCGTACCCAGCCGCTCTCGGATTCGGTCTCCTACGCCACTTTTCTGCGCTTCCGCGGGGCTCGGCAACTGAATCTGCCCTGGCTGGGCAAGCCCATGGCGGAGAGCCTGCGAGCGGCGCGGACGCTGGCCTATCGCGGCCAGTCCGTCCTGCAAGGGCAGGGCATCGTGCCGACGCCCTTGGCGATCACGGCCAGCCTCCAGCTCCAGCGAAGCGGCGCCGATTGGCTCTGGCTGCACGGCCGAACGCAGACTCAGGGCACGTTCGGGATCACGGAGTTCAACAGCGTCGACGGCCCCGGCAGCCTGGCGCCACTGGCGATCCCGCCGGCCGTGCTGGCCGGACTCGCCGTCGGACAGGTGATCGACCGCGATCCCCTGACCGGATTCGCCGTCCGGGTGGCCAACGCGGATGCCCAGTATGTCGCCCTGCAATCGGACGGGCCGCGCCAATCGTTCACTTATGTTTATGAACGGGCCCGCGGCCTGCTGCTGCGAAAGATCACCCAGGACCGCAGCCTGGCGACCGGAATGATCACGGTCACCGACATCCAGTTGACCGGCGTTCAGTAGCCCCCCGGCTTTGGCTTTTCCCCGGCCCGCGGTGGTATCATGAGGCCAATGGTAGACGGCGGAGCGGCTTCCCGGCCGCCCGCAGGGAGGACCGGCCATGATCGAAGCCATCCCATTGACGCTCAACGGCAAGCCTGTCCGGCTGGAGGCTGACGGCGAACGGCCTCTGCTTTGGGTCCTGCGGACCGATCTGGGCCTGACCGGGGCCAAGCATGGCTGCGGCGTCGGCCTGTGCGGCGCCTGCACGGTCCTAGTGGACGACGCGGCGGCCCGCTCCTGCCAGCTCCGGCTGAAGGACGTCCGCGGCAAGCGGGTCGTCACGATCGAGGGGTTGGCCGGGCCGGACGGAACGCTTCACCCCCTGCAGAAGGCCTTCGTCGAGCACGACGCCATGCAGTGCGGCTTCTGCACGCCCGGCATGATTCTGACCGCTTTGGCCTTCCTAAAAAAGAATCCCAAGCCTACCCGGGAGGCCGTGCTGCGCGGGCTGGATGACAACATCTGCCGCTGCGGCGCCCACACTCGAATCGTCCAGGCCGTCTTGGACGCCGCACCCCGGATGGCGGGAGGAAATCGATGAGCGCCTATTCGGGCCTTAGCCGCCCTCGCTCCGCTTGGGAAGCGAGGCTGGATCGCCGCGAGTTCCTCAAGCGGCTGGGCGGCGGCATCATCGTCTTCGTCGCCGCCGGCGATCCTCTTTTCCCGGGCCAGGAGCCGGCCCGCCTGCAGGGCGGAGGGCGCGGCCTGCCGTCGGACTTCAACGCCTTCCTGCGCCTCGGCGCCGACGGCCGGGTGACCTGCTTCACCGGCAAGATCGAGCAGGGCCAGGGCGCCAACACCGCCCTGCCGCTGATGTTGGCCGAGGAGCTGGAGATCGACCCTGCCGCCGTGGATATGGTCATGGGCGACACCGACCTCTGCCCCTACGACATGGGGACGTTCGGATCGCAGACCATCCGGTCGTTCGGGCCGGCTTTGCGGGCGGCCGCGGCCGAAGCCCGGGCGGTCCTGTTGGAGCTGGCGTCGGAACGGCTGCGCACGCCCCTCGACCGGCTCCAGGCCCGATCCGGTTTTATCGTCGATAAAACCCAGCCGGCGAATAGAGTGTCTTACGGCGAGCTGGCCCAAGGCCGGACGATCGAGCGGCATGTCACGCCGAAGCCGCCGCTCAAGCCGCCGGCGGAATTCAAAGTCATGGGTCGGCCGGCCATGCGGCGGGATGCCGTCGCCAAGGCGACGGGGGCGGCGATGTACTCGGGCGATATCCGCGTTCCCGGGATGCTTTACGCCCGCATCCTGCGGCCTCCGGCCCACGGCGCCAAGCTGGTGCGCCTGGACCTCTCCGGAGCGGAAAAGATCGCCGGCGCCAAAGTCATCCAAGACGCCGATCTGATCGCCGTCGTTCACGAGCGTCCCGACCGGGCCGCAGCCGCGTTGGACGCCGTTAAGGCCGAATGGGAGGCCCCGGAGACGGGCCTGAACGAGGCCAACATCTTCGATCATCTGGTCAAGAATGCCCCGCAGGGGAGGGCGGTCGCCCAAGCCGGCGACTTGGCCGAGGGGGCGAAAGCCGCGACCCAATCGTTCGACGAGACCTTCACCAACGCCTATGTCGCCCATGCCCCGATGGAGCCGCATACCGCGCTGGTCGAGCTCAAGGACGGCCGGGCCAGGGTCTGGGCCTCGACCCAGGCCCCGTTCCGGCTGAAAGACGAGATGGCCCAAGCGCTGGGCGTCCCCGCGGCTAAAGTCCATGTGATCATGCCGTATGTCGGCGGCGGGTTCGGCGGCAAGAGCCGCAACCTGCAGGCCGTCCAGGCCGCCCGGCTGGTCAAGGCGACCGGAAGGCCCGTGCAGGTGGCCTGGAGCCGCGAGGACGAATTCTTCTACGACACTTTTCGCCCCGCGGCGGTGGTCAAGATCAAGTCGGGGCTCTCGGCCGCCGGCCGGATCGTTTTCTGGGATTACGAAGTCTTCTATGCCGGCGAGCGCAGCTCCCAGCAGTTCTATGACATCCCCAATCATCGCACGGTCGTGCGGGGCGAATGGAGCGGGGGAGGAGCGAGCGCCCACCCGTTCGACGTAGGCGCCTGGCGGGCGCCGGCCAGCAACACCAATACCTTCGCCCGCGAGAGCCAGATCGACATCATGGCCGTCCGGGCCGGTCGCGACCCGCTCGAGTTCCGGCTGGCCCATCTGGCCAACCCGCGGCTGGCCCGCGTTCTGAACGCCGCCGCGGCCGCGTTCGATTGGAAGCCCGCCCCGACTCCGGCCGCGGCTGCAGGCCGGGGGCGGGGGCGCGGCTTGGCCTGCGCGGATTACCTGGGGACCTATATCGCCACCATGGCCGAGGTCGAGGTTGACCCCGCGACCGGCCGGGTCCGGGTGGAGCGGATGACCTGCGCCCACGATTCCGGCGTCGCCGTCAACCCGGAAGGCATGCGCCTGCAGATCGAGGGCTGCCTGACGATGGGGCTGGGCTATGCCTTGAGCGAGGAAGTCCGGTTCAAGAATCGGCAGGTGCTGGACCTCAATTACGACACCTACGAGCTGCCCCGTTTCACCTGGCTGCCCAGGATCGAGTCCGTCCTCGTCGACTCGCCCGAGGTCCCGATCTCAGGCGGCGGCGAACCGGCCATCATCACGGTCGGGGCCGTCCTGGCCAACGCCGTCTACGACGCGATGGGGGCGCGCCTGCGCCATCTCCCGATGACCCCGGCTCGGATCAAGGAGAGCCTCGGCGGCGCCAAATGAGGCGTTGAGGCGAGCCTTCGTAGGCCTTTCCCTCTCCTCAGGAATACCCGCGCGGGTGATGGTCGTCGGCTGGAAGATTTATAAAAGACGGAACTTTTAAGGATGCCGGCGAGTATATCTCAGTGATGGATCCCCGCGGAAGTGTTGGAGTCTGCCCCCGCCGGGGTTATAATCCCATCTTCATGTTCTCTAGGAGGATTCAACCATGTCTTTGCGCAAGACCGCGTCCTTTCTGCTGGTCGCGGCGGTCGCGACCCTCTGCCTGACCCCCGCCTTCGCCCAAACCTACAAGGCGGACGGCAACAAAGTCAAAAGCCACATCGAGTACTTGGCCTCCGACCAGCTCGAAGGCCGCCAGACCCTCACGCCCGGCTACCAGAAGGCGGCCGATTACGTGCTGGCCCGGTTCAAGGAGTACGGACTGAAGCCGAGCGGCGACGGCGGAACGTCCTATTTCCAGAAAGTCCCGATCCAACGGCCCGTTACCGTCAACCTTGGCGTCCCCGCTCTGGCGGTCGACGGCAAGGCCTTCTATTCCGACGACTCCGACTTCACCGTCAACGCCCTGTCTACGGCCAAGACCGCCGTCAAGGGCGCCGTCGTGTTCGTGGGCTACGGGCTGTCGCTCCCGGCCAAGGGCTTGGACGAGTACGCCGGCACCGACGTCAAGGGCAAAATCGTGCTGGCCTACAAAGGCTCGCCGGATGCGTTCACCATGCCCGGAGGCAGGGGGATGATGGGCGGGGACCCTCAAGGCCCGCCTCCGGCTCCGCTCGGGCTGACCAACGACGAGACCTCCGACGCCGCGAAAATCAAGACGGCCTTCGACAAGGGCGCCGCGGCGATCCTGCTCTACGATCCCAACCCGTCCCCAATGGGGCGGATCATGGTCATGGGCGGCCCTATGGGGGGCCCCAACGCCCCGGCGGCCTTCACCCGCAATTTCCTGGCCTTCGACGTCACTGAGCGCGTCTTCCGGGCTTTGATGCGGAAGCCGGCCACGGCCTCGAACAACGAGTTTACCAAGACGCTCAACGCCCTGCGCTGGGACATCCGCGGCAAGAAGTCCCGCTCCAAGGCCACCGGCGCCATGATCGCGCTGAAGGGCTACGACCAGATCAACAAATACAGCGGTGACGGCCTCAACGTCATCGGCAAGATCGAAGGGACCGACCCGGCCCTGAAGGATCAGTATATCGTCCTGGGCGGGCATCTCGACCACCTCGGAACCCGGGGCTCGGTCGTCATGAACGGAGCGGACGACGACGCTTCCGGCCCGGCCGTGGTCATGGAAGTCGCCCGGGTGCTGACCCAGGCCGGCTTCAAGCCCAAGCGAACGATCATCTTCGCCGCCTGGTGCGGTGAGGAAATGGGCCTGCTCGGGTCCAACTACTTCGGCAGCAAGCCTCCGGCCGGCATCGTCATGGACAAGGTCGTAGCCAACTTCAACTGCGACATGGTCGGCCTGGGCAACGGCATCGGCGCCCCCGGCGCCCTGAACTTCCCCGAGATCTGGGACAAGGTCATCAAGCGCGACCAGGACCCCGACGTCATCTCGGTCGTCCACCCCGGCACGGCCGGACCCGGCGGCAGCGACTACTCCGCCTTCATCACCAAGGGCATTGAATCGCTGGCCCTGATGACCGACGGCGGCGTCGGCCACCCCGACTACCATGACAGCGGCGACGACACTTCCAAGATCGACGCCGAGATCCTGCGCAAGACGGCCCAGTTCGTCCTGCAGGGGACGATCAACACGGCCAACGAGACGACCGTCAACATGCTCATCCCGGATCGGCAGTACCTCTACAACTCGATGATGATGCGGTTCACCAACATCAACGCCGCGCTGCCCGGCGCGGCCTGGAAGAACAGCGATTTCGCCAACAAGGCCGCCGTGCTGGGCCGGATGTACGAGCGGGAGATTTCCCGCGCCGCCACGTCCCAGGCGTCGGACCCCCGCGTCGCCCAGATCATGGCCCTCCTGGACATGGGAGCCCCGGCCGCACCCGGCCAGCCCCAGCCGGTCCGCAAGGATCCTGCCGTGGGCGTCAAGAGTCCTGTCTTCGGCGGCGACGTCAAGTTCCTGGACCTGACCGCGGCCAACGTCGGCTTCGGCCGGGTGGAGTTCGCGGGCGACGACACGGCTTGGGTGGTCAATGGGCGCCTGACCGACTCCGGCAAGGCGGCCCTCAAGGCGATGGAAGCCAACGGCGTCTTCGCCCAGCTCATCAATCCCGGCGAGCCCCTGCTCGGGGATTTCCTGGGCGCGGCCGAGAAGCCGTTCCTGGTGACCGGCCTCGCCGTGGTCCCCGAAGGCTTGAAGGACAAGATCATCGCCAAGAAGGTGATCTGGGGCGTCGACTACGACCCCGAGGACGTTCCGGCCGGGCTGGTCAGGGCCGATGCGGCCAAGAAAGTCCTCGGCTCGGCCTCCAACCTGATCGCCAACTTGAAGACGATCGAAAAGGCCAATGACCTGACGGTTAAGCGGGCTTTCTACTTCGGGCTGATCAAGCTCGGCTGGAAGCCGGAGGACATCGCCGCCTTTGTCGGCGGCAGCCTGCGCACGCTCTCGCCGGGCATGGCGGGCATGAGGATGAACTAAAGGATCAGCGAATGATCCGATAGAAGTGTTCGAACTTCCGGTCCGGCGGGTTCAGGACGAGCCCGTCGGGCCGGAATCCCAAAGCCACGCCGTAATGAACCTCGTGGCTTTCGGGGATGCCCAGCTGGGCCAGGCGATCCGGGCCCGTGAAATAAAATTTGGCGAAGCCGATCCAGCAGGAGCCGATCCCCAGGCTCTCGGACGCCAGGAGCATGTTCTGGATGGCGGCGCAGACGTCGGCTAAGGGCGAGACGGCGTCCTTGCGGGCCGACACGAAGACCACGGCCGGGGCGCCGTAGAACATCTGGAATTTCTCGTTCTTCCCCAATTCGGCGATCCAGGGGACCGGGATCGTCCTCATCGCCGCTTTGCCGCCATCGCTGATTTCCCGCAGCAAGGCCTGATCCAACACCACAGATAAGAACCAGGGCTGATCGTTGTGCCCGGTGGGGGCCTGAAGCCCGGCCTCCAGGATCGCCTTCAGCGCCTCCTCGGGGAGGGGATCGGGCTTGAATCGGCGCAGACTGCGGCGGTTTCGAATCGCGCGCAAGACTTCGTTCATGGGGGGCTCCTCGGGAGAATGCCGTCGTTCGTTCGTCCGGTCAGGCCGCGGGCGGCGTCGGCGGAGCGGGCGTTCCGGGGTAAGCCGGATGCACATGCGGGCCGCGCTGGAACCAGTTCTCGTGCGTCCCGAACTTGGTCCGAAGCGCCACGCCCCAGCCCAGGATGTTCATGGCCGTCGAAACCAGAAAGCCGAGGAACGGCGCGAAGCTGATCAGGGTCAGCAGGAACAGGCCGAGCAGCGCGCCGCCGACGGGGGTGACCGATTTGCGGTTGAAGGCTTGGGCCAGGCTTTCGCCGATGAGAAAGAAGATGACGACCTTGCCGAAGATCTTGACGACCATACCGGCCAGGACAAGCGAGAGCAGGATGGGGATGCCGATCAGGACCAGGCAAAGCACGGCGGCGAAGGCGACGAAGACGGTGAAGATGACCAGGGCCAGGAAGCCGGTGCCGAAGATGGGCCAGAACTGGCGGCGGATGCGCCCGGAGGCGAAGACGACCTGGCGCGGAAAGAGGGCGGCTACGACGATGGCCACCAGGAGCCAGATGAATGCGTTGACCAGCTTGAGGATGATCAACAGGGGCCAGAAGGCCAGCGAGAACAGGCCCGCGAAGCCCTGGCCGAAGAACTTGCCGGTCAAATCCCCGACCTTGATCGAAACCGTATCGCCTCCCACGCTCGACCCGGGCTCCTTGGCGACACTCCCGCCGATCATGACCAAGTCACCGTCAATCTTGGCCTGGGGCAGGAGCTTGATCCGCGAGCCGATCCCGACGACCGCCTCGCCGACCGTGCCGGAAACCGTGATCGAGCCGCCGATGGCGAGGACGGTCTTCTTGACCGTGCCCTCGACGACGACGTCGCTGCCGAAGGCGATGATGTTCTCCCGCGTCTCTCCGGCGGCCACGACGATCGTGTCCTTATAGACGACGCGGTCGCCGCGGTCCTGGGCGGTGACGACGCAGGCGGCGCTCAGGACGAGCAGGGCGACGAATCCGATCCGGAGAGGCTTATTGGTCATGGCGGTTCTCCAGAGTGAGTTGGCGGCGCTTCCAGAGTACGGCACCTGCGGCCAGGAAGACGAGGGCGGCCACGAAGCAGGCCGCTTGAACCTCGGGTCCGATAAACGCCGTGGCGCGCTTGAGGACTTCGAGCAAGGCGCCGGTGAATTCCCGGGCGATCTTGAGGAAAACGAGGGCGTATTTGGCCAGCTTGACGACGGTGGCTGCGGCGCCTTGGAGGTACCCCAGAAGCCCGTCGGACAGGTGGAAGAGGTAGCCGCCCAGATTGCGGCCGGAAAGAAGCGCCAGCCCGATCAGGGTGGCGGCGAAGGTGGCCGTGCCGGCCATGGTCGCGGCCAGCCAGCCGCGCAGGCTCAGCCGGGGCAGGGAAGCTTCCTCGACCAGATCCAGATGGGCTAGGACGCCGGCGGCGAATCCGTCGGGCACGGCGATCGGCTCGAGAGAGAGGGCGGCTTGGTGGATCCGGCGCCGGGCGTCCAAGGCGCCTCGGCAGGCCTGGCAGTCCGCGGCATGAGCCTCGACGCGGCGGGCGCCGGACTCATCCAGCCCGCCTTCGAGGAATTCGTGGATCTCGTCCAACCGCAGGCAGCTCATGCGGGCTCCTCGAGAAGCTGTTTGAGCATCTCTTTAGCCTGGAAGACGCGGTTCTTGACGGTGCCCACCGGGAGCGACTTGATGTCGGCCATCTCCTCGTAGCTGAAGCCGTTGACGTGGCGCCAGACGAAGAGCTCGCGCAGGGCGGGGGGGAGGCGGTCCATGGCCTCCTCGATCCGGCCGCGCAGCTCCTGCATCTCGTATTGGCGGGAGACGGAGGGGCCGTCGTCGGTCACCTGAATGCAGGCGGACCCGTCGACACCGTCCACGGGCTGATCGTAGGACGTGGTCGCGATCTTTCTCTTCCGCCAATAATCGATCATGTAATTCGATGCGATCTTGAACAGCCAGGTGCTGAACTTGAACTGGGGGCGGTAGGAGCGGAGTGAAGAGTAGACCTTGAGGAAGATCTCCTGGCTGAAGTCCAGGGCCATTTCGCGCTCCCGGACCATCCGGCCGATGTAATTGATGACGGCCTGCTGGTACCGCCGGACGATCTCCTCGAAGGCGCCGCGATCGCCGCGGAGGGTCCTTCGAACGAGTTCCTGATCGTCATGCATGGGTTTATACGGATTCGGCGGCCGATGGTTCAGCGCTTGATCGGCCCGGTCTCGTCGATGATCTCGCAGTCGGACGGGACTTTGATCTCGAAGACCGAATCGGCCAGCTTGACCCCGGACTTGAGCCGTGAGAAGACGAATTGGCTGCGGTTTCCCCCCCAATCAAAAAAGATGGCCCGCCGGATGAGGGCGCTTTTGCGGTCGATTTCCAGCAGAAGATAGGAATATTCGCTTTCTTCCCGCGGCGTCAGCTTGAGCTGGGCGGAGCCGGGAGCCGATTCGGGGAAGGGGCTTTCCTCAACGATATATTTTTTTGAAAGACCGCCTTTCCCGGCCAACAGAGCTAGGATCTCGGTCTCGTTTTTTTCCGGCGGGATGTTTTGCCGCCAAAGCTGGTTGTCCTCGGGGAAGTACGACAAGAGAAGCCCCGCCTTAAAGACGAAGATATTTTTCTCGGGGGCGCCGTACTCCCAGCGCATCGCGTCGGGCCGCCGGAAGTAGACCCGGCCTTTCTGGGTCATGGGGATGGCCGTCATCGTGGAGCTCGAGGTCTGCTCGAAATCGGACTGGAAGGCCGCCATCCCGCCGAAAGCTTTCTCCATGCGGGCCAGAATGGCTTCGGGGGTTTCCTGGGCGGCGGCCAGGCAGACGGCGGCTAAAACCAAGGCTGCTGAAAGGATATTCCTCTTCATCCCGGCGAAATTATAGCATATATTAGGAATCCCCTATGCGCCCCGGATTGCTGATCGCCCTGGCTTCCTATTTCGCCATCGTCCTCGTTATCGGTTTGACCGCCAGGCGCCGGATGAAGGGCTTCGAGGACTTCTTTCTGGCTTCGCGCCGCCTGCCGGGGACTCTTGTAGCGCTGTCGCTGACCGCTTCCTGGTTCGGGGCGGCTTCGATCCTGGTCTCGACGGACGACGCCTTCCGCACCGGTCTTGGGGCCCTATGGCTGGTCGGGCTCCCGGCCGTAGCCTCGATTTTGATCCTATTTGCGCTGGCCGGCCCGCTTCGCCGCCTGCCGGCCTTGTCCCTCCCCGAACTGGCGGGGATGCGCTACGGGCGCGTGGTCCGGTCCATTGCCTCGGGCCTGCTCATCTGGTACATGATCTTGCTGGCTGCTTCGCAGATGGTCGCCATGGGACGGTTTTTGGGCGTGTTCATGAAGCGCCCCTATCTCGAGTGCCTGGCGCTCGGGACGGCGGTCGTGCTCATTTACAGCTTGGCCGGCGGGCTGCGGTCCGTCGTCGCCACCGATATCATCCAATGCGCGCTGCTGGCCGTCGGCCTGTCGGGCTTGGTCGTCTTTTTGGCGGGCAAGGCCGGGGGCAGCTCGGCCGTGCTCGGCGCGATTACCGGTGGCCCCGGCCTGCTGGCCGGATTCCCGCAGAGCGGCCTGATCTTCCTTTCGTTCACCCTGGCCTGGACGATCTCGCCTATCGCGCACCAGCGCATTCAGGCTGCGCGGAGCGGCACGGCGGCGCGGGGAGGGTTGGCGGCTTCGGCGGCGGCTTTGGCCGTTCTCTATGTCCTGGTCGTCCTGATAGGGGGGCTGGCCCGGCCGCTGTTCGGAGGGCGGGTGCCCGAGGGATCCCTTTTCCCCGCCATGATCGCGGACAAGCTCGGGCCGTGGCTCGGGAGTTTGCTGTTTGCCGCTGTTCTGGCGGCCGTGATGTCCACTCTCGACACGGCCCTCAATGCCGGCGGTCTGGCCATTGCTCGGGACGTCTTCGGCCGGAAGGCGGCCGAACGGCCGGAAAGGGGTGCTCTCGCGAGCCGAGCCGCGCTTATTCTGGCCGCTGCGGCGGCGTTTGCGGTAGCCACCCGTTTTCAGAGTATCCTCAAGACGATCGGATTGGCGTCGGAGATACTGGCTGAGGGTTTCTTCGTCCCGGGATTGGCGATGATCCTCTCGGTGCGCCGTCGGCCGTGGGCCGGCCTCTTGAGCTTGGGGTTGGGCGGCGGCTTCGCGGTTCTTTCTTTCCTGTCGACTTCGGGCGTGTTGCCGTTGCCCATTCCCGCCTGGCCCTTTTCGCTGCCTTACGGCCTGGGATTGAGCTTGGCGGGATTCGCTTTTGGCTCTGCTTTGGATCAAAGGGCGAGGGCGATTGGGGGCCAAACCCACGGGCTTTGCAGCCCTAAGCGATAGCTTAGGGTCGGCGAGGGAGCGACCGGCCTCCCTTGGAGGTGGAACCTTTGCAGGGTTCCCCCTCCAACGTCCTCCGGCCTATAGCCGTCGTCCTGCCTCCCCTTCATGGTAGCCTTTTCCCATGAATGCAATTTTATCGTTTCCGAAAAGGCCTTAGACCGGGGCGAGGGGTTTGAGGGGTCAAACCGATCGACGAGGGAGCGGGCACGGTCCCTCGCCGAAAGGCGAGGGGAGCGACCGAGTCGGCAGAGCGAGTTCCCTCGCTGGGGGAGCGAGCGTGTTTGGCCCCTCATACCCCGAGCCCTTCTTTGACTCGGTACGCCGTTTCGCATAGCATGAAATCCGCCATGCCTTTCCGCAAAAAGCTCGAGCAGGCGGCCATCGATTTCCTGGGCCGGCCGCTCATGTCCGCCTGGATGAAGACCCTCCGCCTGCGGGTTGAGGGCGAATCCGCCTATCGCGACCTGCGCCGGGCCGGTCGGCCGGTCGTCATTCTGGTTTGGCACGGCAAGATCTTCAGCGCCCCTTGGATGTTCCGCCGCCGCAACATCATGCCCCTCGTCAGCCCGTCCCAGGACGGCGAGCTGATCGCCAGGCTCATCGACAATTGGGGCTACAAAGTCATCCGCGGCTCGGGCTCCCATTCAATGAAGCGGGCCTGGGTGATCATGATGCGGGAGCTCGCGGCGGGCGGCGAGGTCCTGATCGTTCCGGATGGGCCGCGCGGCCCCGACCGGGAGCTGAAGCTCGGCGCCGTCAAGCTGGGGGCCGAGACCGGGGCGCTTCTCGTTCCCTACACGCTCGGGGCCTCGAGGAAAAAAGTCTTCCGCAGCTGGGACCGCTTCGAGGTTCCCCGCCTGTTCTCCCGGGCCGTGGCTTTATTCGGTGAGCCGATCGAGATTCCCCGCGGAATCGAAGGTGAGGCTCTGGAAAGCGAACGGCTGCGCGTGGAGCGAATCCTGCGCGAATTGGACGGCCGGGCCGACGCGCTTCTGGCCCGTCGACCCGAATAAAAAGGCCGAGGCCCGGGTTACGGGTTGACGCGGTACCAGTTCTGGGTCCGGTGGAACATGGCCAGGTAGCCGCGGACCGTCAGGTTGTCGCCCTTGACCCAGATCTTGCAGCGGTAGGACTTGCCGTTGTCGGGGTCCATGATCTCGCCGCCGGCATACTCCTCGCCGAAGTCCTTGTCGATCTTACCCGTCTTCTTCATGTCGGACATGAGGACCATGCCGATGAGGGGCTTGCCCTTGAGGGCGCCTTTGCAATTGTCGCAGACCTTGTCCTGGGGCTCGAGCAGGAGCTTGTTGATGCGGGCGAAGAAGACTCCATCTTTCTCGAAGAGCTCCAGGTAGGACTTGGCCTTGCCCTTGTCGGGGCCTTCGTCGGCGATCGTCTTCCACAGGCCGGCCAGCGTTCCCTGGGCCCGCAGGGTGGTGCCGAGGAAGCCGAGGGCGAAGACGACCATCAAAGTGATCAGGACTGCTTTCTTCATGCGTATCCTCCAAATCTGCTACGGGTGGCTTTTTCCATCTTAGTGAAATGGGCCGTTATGTCAAGCGCCGCCCCGGCCCAAGCTGTGACTCGGGCCTTTCCTCTTCCAGGCTCGATTAGGGCGTTAAAGCTGAACCTGGATTCTTTTTGGTTCGAGATCAGGTCGACCTTGCGTTTGACAGGCTTGAATTCGTGAATTACTATGGAGGCCATTTTGGCGGGGGGAGTATTCAGCCGATGCGCCGAGACGCCTTTCCTCATTCGGCTCCGCCTCACAGTTGTTCGTCGGCTGTGGCAGGAGGTTCAAATGGGCAAGTACGCATTTGACAAGATCATGACCGGTGAAGAAATCAAAGACATCATCCAGAAGGAGCTCGGCCCGGCTTTCCGTATGAAGGTCAAGCCGAAACGAATCGAAATCATCCAGGACGCCACTAAGGGTTGCGCGGTCCAGGTGCGAGAAAGGGATGGGCGGACGATCTGCCGTGGCCCCTATGGATATATGCCCTCGGATGGCCTGCGAGCCGCGATCATCATCGGAGGATTTGCGGCCATGTTCATCCTTGGCCTGAGCCTAGGCTATTTCGTGGTTGGCATCGGAGTCCTTCCGATGGCCGTTCTGCTCTTGCTCATGAACGCGCCTTCCCGGCCGCTGGTCAAGAGGGTGGCAGGTATCTTGGGGAAAGTCGCGAGCCAGTCATGAAAAGCGCTTGGATCAAGAGGGCGTTCAGGTCTGGACGAAGCCTGTGGAGTCTGCTTTTGGTCGCGGCTTTGCTCACGGCTCCCTGTTTCGGGCAAGGTCGGCCGGCCGGCCGTTATAGCAATGCCGTCAATTGGGGCGCGGAAAGCAGCAAGATAACGAATGCGCTCCTCATCTCCGCGGGCATCGTGGCCGGGCTATTCATCATCGGGGGCATCGCCAGTTCGTTCTCCAAGAGTCCGACTATTTCCATCGACCCTTCTCAATTGGACTTCGGCAAGTTGAGCGTCGGCCTTACGGCGACTCGCGAAATCAAGCTTATCAATAAAGGGACTCGTCCCCTTCAAGTGGACCCGCCGACGATTTCCGGGCCGGGCTTTTCTCTCGCCAATCCGTGGGAGAGCTCGCGAATCCTGGCCAAGGGCGAACAAACCACCATCGCGGTGGTGTTCACTCGCGCCTCAAACCTGAAAAGCTCGGGGTGGATCAAAACCACCGTGCTGGATACCGTCAAGAAGCGGGCGCGGCAATTCACTATCGGGCTGGCAGGAAAATAAGCAAACCAACCGTAACGGCTTGGCTTCGAGAATCGGCGCGAACAGCATGGATGTAAGAATAGCGACGCGGCTGAAAAGGCTTCGCTATCCGATGCCGGCTTTCATCAAAAAAGCGCTGCAAGAGCGCGGCTTGATGGCTGCCTATCGGAGCCGTCCGGACTACCAGCAGAATGACTACATCGGCTGGATCACCCGGGCTGTCCGGGAAGAGACGCGGACTTCCCGCCTAGAGCAGATGCTGGCCGAGCTCGAGGGCGGCCGCAAGTACATGAAGATGGCTTGGCGGCGTAAGCCGGCCGGGAAGCCCAAATAGTCGAACTCTCGGTTGGACGATTCTCGCACGGGTTGTGCGAGATTATGAAAGTGGATCCCAGGAGCAAGGCCAAAAAGTTAGTCGCGCGGACTGTTACTTCCTCACCGCCGCCGGCGCGTTGACCAGCCCCCAACCGTAGTCGTTGTCTGGCGTCGCGGCGTTGGCGGCCGTCGACATCAGGGCGTCCCTGACCTGGGCCACGGTCCAATTCGGATAGGCCTCGAGAAGCAGGGCCACCACACCCGCCGTGAGAGGCGTCGCGTAGGAAGTCCCGCTGCCCATCGAATACGAAGCATCGCCCAGGTTCGGCCCGCTCATGGCCGTGAAGTTCCGAACGCCCATGGCGCAAACTTCCGGTTTGATCCGCCCGTCCGCCGTGGGGCCGGGCGAGCTGAAGGTGGAGATTTTGCCCTTGGCGTCGACCGCGCCCACGGCGATGACGTCGAATCCGTCGGCCGGGGCGATGATATGGCCCCACGAGCCTCCTCGTTCGTTGCCGGCGGCATTGACGACCACGACGCCGAGGGCCGTGGCCCGGTTGGCGGCCTTGGTCGTCACGGCCGTCCGGCCGTTCATGTCGGCGAAGCGGTACCAATCGGTATATCCGAGCGAGGACGAGACGACGTCGGCACCAAGCGATTCGGCCCATTCGATCCCGGCCGCCCAATAGTCCTCTTCAACCGGCGTTTCGGACCGGTCATCCTCGGTTTTGCCGAGGATGAAATCGGCCCCGAAGGCCGGGCCGACGAGCGTGCCGGGCCGGTAGCCGCCCAGGAGCGACCAGCAGGCCGTGCCGTGGAAATCGGTGTAGTCGAGCGGGTTGGAGGGATCGCGCTGGACATCGCCGTCCTTCATCACGAAGTCGTGCTCCGCGATAACCCGGGCCGTCCGGAAGGCTTCATGGGTCTTGCGAAAGCCGATGTCCAGCAGGCAGACGATGACGCCGCGCCCGGTCAATCCGGCCGCATGCAGCTCGGGTACGCCCATCATCCCCACCTGGCGGTAAGCGCCGCCGTAAAACGGCTTGAGTCCGGGAATGGGGTCCGGCCCGGCTGCCGCCAAATCGCCGATCTCCCGCTCGATGATTAGCGGTTCCTCGCGCTTGAAACCGTGGACGACATCGAGCGAGGCGACGCAATCCAGCCCGGCCAGCGCTTGGACCTGGGCCGGGGTCGCCTCGACGCTGACGGCGTTCAGCCAGCGCGAGACGGCCCGAACGCCGGAGGATAGGGCGCGGGCTCGCAAAGCGTAGTCGGGCGATACCGGAAGGTCCTGCTCGTCGACCAGGGCGTCGAGGGGCAGCGACTTGGCCCGGCGCTGGAGGCTGTGCGCGCGCAGGCCCGTCCGCGTCACGGCCAGAGCCTGCCGAAGCGCCGTTCCATCCGCGATGCCCTTATCTTTAAAGTTGACCCAGACATGAAGCGTCGCCGCCGAATCGGGGGCTTCCCGCATCGCCAATCCCAGGGCCGGCCGGATCTTGGCCTCCGGGTCGGCGGGGGAGGGATGGGGGCTCTGCAGGAGCAGGGCGGCGAGGATTAAAACGACCCAAACGGCTTTTTTCTTCATGGCTTTCTCTCGGTTTCGGAAATGATTTGAGCCCGCGCGAAGGAGAATTCGCCGTCAAACTCGATCAAAAATCCTTTCCATGCGGACCGACCCGACGGTGTTTTCCTGGCCGCCAGGACCAGCTTGCCGCAGGCATGGGGCCGCAGGAGCGGTTTGCGGGCGGACGCCGCCGAGGCGGCGAGGAAAAACCCGATGATCCGGCCCGCGTAGAGGGCATCCAGCCGGAAGAAGATTTCGGGATCGCTGATGGTCGTCGGAGAAGCTGCCGGGACGAGCCCTTCGACGATAAAACGGCCGCCCCGGACATGGCCGATCAGAAAGCCGGCGGAGGCGGCACGCCCGGAAGTGACGGCGAGCGCCTGGAGGGCCAGGCGGGCATCCGGCGTCAGATAGGCGTCCATATTATTCTTCTGCCCGCTCAAGCCAGCGGTCCGACCGCCTTTTCAACCTCGTCCAGCACTTCGCCCGTCTGGATCAGGGTCTTCATCATGTTGTGGTCGATGTGAAGCGGCCGGTCGACGTCCAGGTGGGAGACATAGCGGCGGACGACGGTGCGGGCCGTCTCGGTCCCCCGGCCGAAGGCGAAGGATCGGAAATCCATGGCCTGGGCGGCGGCCATCATCTCGATGCCCAGGATGCCGTAGGCGTTGTCGAGGATCTGGACGGTTTTGAGGGCGGTGTTCATGCCCATCGAGACGAAGTCTTCCTGGTCGGCCGCGGCCGGGATGGACTGGATGGAGGCCGGAGCGGACAGGATGCGCTGCTCGACGATCAGATGGTCGGCCGTGTACTGGCTCAGCATCATCCCGGAAAACATGCCCGCCCCCTCGGTCAGGAAGGCCGGCAGGCCGACGCTCAGGGCGGGATTGGTCAGCCGATTGAGCCGCCGCTCGGACAGGACGCAGACCATGGTCACGGCCGCCCCGATCATATCCATCGGCAAGGCCACGGGCGAGCCTTGGAAGTTGGCCCCGGTCAGGGTGGTCTTGGATTCGGCCAGGAAGATGGGGTTATCGCCGACGCCGTTGAGCTCGATCTCGACTTGTTTGCGGGCGTAGGCCACGGCGTCGTGGGCGGTGCCGATGACCTGGGGGGTCGAGCGCATGGAGTAGGCGTCTTGGACTTTGGTCTTCATCTTGCCCGTAGCCAGATCGCTGCCCTCGAGGCACTTCATGATGGCCCGGGCCGAACGCATGGCGCCGGCGAAGCCGCGCTCCTCATGGAGGCGGATGTCGTAAGGCTTGAGGTTGGCGATCAGGGCTTCGAGCGACATGGCGCAGGCGATCTCGGCCTGCTTCAGCCAGCGGTCGATGTCGTAGAGGCAGAGGGCGCTGATGGCGGTCAGCAGGTTGGAGCCGTTGATGGCGGCCAGCCCGTCGCGGGCCTGCAGACCGGGAATGGGAATGCCCGCCCTCTCCATCGCGATCCGGCCGGGCAGGCGCTCGGCCCCGTAGAAAGCCTCGCCCTCGCCCAGGAGAAGCAGGGCGATCTGGGACATCGGGGCCAGGTCGCCGCAAGCGCCGACCGAGCCCTTGCGGCAGACGACGGGGGTCACCCCGGCGTTGAGCATGGCGGCCAGGGTCAGCGGGATCTCGGGGCGGCAGCCGGAGCGGCCCTTGGCGTGGACGTTGATCCGGCCGGCCATGGCCGCCCGGACGTGATCGATCGGTGCGGGCTTGCCGATGCCGGCGGCGTGGTTGTAGATGAGATACTTCTGGAAGTCCTTGACCTGTTCGTCGGTCAGGACGACCTCGGAGAACTCGCCGATCCCGGTGTTGACGCCGTACATGATCTCGCGGGCCGCGATCTTCTCCTCGATCACGGCCCGGCAGGCCCGGATTCTGTCCAGCGCGGCCGGGGCGATTTCGACATTCTCGGCGCCGCGGGCGATGGCGACGAGCTTTTCCAGGGTCAGCGACTGTCCGTCAAGAACGATGGCCATGTCCGGACTCCTTGGGTTTCGATTCGGCTTCCCCCCAGACCATGATGGCGTATCCGCGCTGGAAGAAGAGCAGGGTGTCCAGGCGCGAGGCCAGCCAGAGGAAGGGATAGATGATCTTATAGATGCCGAAGGCCTTTTTCTGGGCCGCGAACTCGTCCGAGGTCGAAGGCCGGATGTGCCCGTCGCGGAGCTTGCTCTGGGGCTTGGTCGAAAGGATGTTCACGTAGAGGGCGTTGAGGATGAGCTCGAGGAGCTCGGTGCAGAAGCGCGAGTAGGTTGTGTAGCCGGTGAGCCTCAAGCTCGCGGCGGCGAACATCCGGCGCAGGTTAGGCAGGCTGTAGCCCTCGCGCTTGTGGCCGTAAAACTCGATCTTCAGCCCCACGGCCGGCCGGATCTTTTGGAGCAGGAAGAATCCCCCGTCGTGCGGGGTGATGAGCAGGAATCGGCCGCCGGGCTTCAGGACGCGGCGGACTTCGGCCAGGGTCGCGGCGTCGGCGTCGACGTGCTCCAGGTAGTCGAGGCAGACGACCTGGTCGAAGGCGCCGTCGCGGAAGGGGAGAGTGGGCGATCCCATCTGGACCAGGCCGCCCTTCAACAGGGCCTGGCTGGAGCGCAGGTTGGTCAGGTCGAGGTCGGTGGAGACCCAGGTCCCGCCCTTCTTCCGGAGGAAGTAGCTCAGAATGCCCTGGGCGCAGCCCAGGTCGAGGATCCGTTCGCCGGGGCGGACGCGGAGGTGCTTGTCGATGAGGTCGAGCTTCTCTTTCTTTTTGAGCGAGCGCTTAACGATTTGAAGCTGCCAGGGAGTCTCGTTCACGCCGGGATTATATCACTGGACTCCCTTGGAGGGGGAACCTTTGAGTGGTTCCCCCTCCAACGTTTCGCACCGGCCTTCGGCCGGCGCTTCTCTGCCACCCCCTCGAGGAAGCCTTCTCCGTTTGCCTCGCATCTTATTCGGGAAGAATATGAATCCAAATCGCCAGAGCCTCTCTGATTGACTTGATCCGATGAATGGGCTAAATAAGACTCAAGGAAGGGACATGCGCTATAAGCTCATCATCGTCGGCGGCCTGGAGACCAACTGCTACCTGGTGTACTGCCCCGGCACGAAGGAGTGCGCCGTCGTCGACCCGGGGGCGGAGGCCGGCAAAGTCTATCCGGTCATCGCCGAGGAGGCCCTCCGTCCGATCCTGCTCATCAACACCCACGGCCATATCGACCATATCGGGGCCAATCGCGACATCAAGGACAAATATCACATCCCCCTGCTTATCCACGCCGGTGACAAAGATCTGCTGGGCAAGATGCAGAACCTGGAGATCAGCCTCTTCCTGGGTGCCCAGGACTCGCCTCCGGCCGACCGGTTGATTGCGGACGGCGAAGATATCTACATCGGCAACGGGAAGCTCCGCGTCCTTCACACGCCGGGCCATACGCCGGGAGGTGTCTGCCTCCTCGGCGACGGATTCCTGCTCTCGGGCGATACCCTGTTCTTCGAGGGCGTCGGGCGGACCGATCTGCCCGGGGGCAACCAGCGGCAGCTGGAGGCCAGCATCCGAGACAAGCTGATGGTATTGCCCGACGACACGGTCGTCCTGCCTGGCCACGGGCCCCTGACCACGATCGGCCAGGAGCGCGCGGCCAACACCTATCCGGCATGACCGCCCGCCGCGGCCCGGACGATCCCGCCTCGCTTCTGGCCGAATTCCAGTCTTTCCTCGACGTCGAGCGCGGCCTGGCCGTCAATACCCAGCGTTCTTATGCCCGCGATCTGGGTAAATATTTCGCCTTTCTCGAGACATCCAAGGCCGCTTGGGACCGGGCGGGTGAGGCCGACCTGGTCCGGTTCATTCACGCCGAGAGCCGGGCGGGGCTCTCGCCGCGGTCCCTGGCCCGCCTCATCTCGGCCCTCAAGGCCTTCTATCGCTGGGGCGTGCTGGAAGGCCGGATCGAGAAAAGCCCGGCCCTTAACCTGACCTCGCCCAAGGCCTGGCTCTCCCTGCCCAAGTTCCTTTCGGTCAAAGAGGTCCAAGCCCTGCTCGACCAGCCCGACTCATCGGACGCCCAAGGCCTTCGCGACAAGGCCATGCTCGAAGTCATGTATGCTTCGGGCCTCCGAGTCTCGGAGCTCGTCGGGCTTCGGATCATGGATGTCCGCCTGCGGGACGGGTTTCTCCTTTGCCGCGGCAAGGGCGGCAAGGAAAGAATCGTGCCGCTGGGGCGGTCGGCGGTCGAAGCGGTGGCGCGCTACCTCGGGGAGGCGCGTCCCCATTTTCTCTCGAAGAAGAAAACGGCGTCGCCTCGGTCCCCCGCGGCCGAAGGGGCTTCGGAGACGCTTTTCCTCACCCGTCGCGGCTCGGCCTTCACCCGGCAGGGATTTTGGAAGACGCTCAAGGGATACGCAGCCTCGGCCCGGCTGGGGGACAAAGTCCATCCCCATGTCCTGCGCCACTCTTTCGCCACCCATCTTCTGGAACGGGGGGCGGATCTGCGCTCGGTCCAGCTGATGCTCGGCCACAGCCAGATCACGAC
This sequence comes from Candidatus Aminicenantes bacterium, assembly GCA_026393855.1. Taxonomy (NCBI): domain Bacteria; phylum Candidatus Aminicenantota; species Candidatus Aminicenantota bacterium. The sequence goes on along the minus strand of JAPKZJ010000022.1, from coordinate 31,248 downwards.
GACTCAGATTTATACCCATGTCAGCCGGGAGCGCCTGCGCAAGGTCTACGACAAGTTCCATCCCCGGGCTTAAATTTATCGTCTTCTTTTATTGAATTCCCATCTCCGAGGGCTTTAGCGGCGCGGTATCCGTCCAACGGCGAAATCGCGCGGGAAAAGCTTTTTATTCCGAAGGCGCACAACACTCTTATTCTCATTGATATCACCACCCCTACCCCGCCTTCGAAGGCGGGGATAGGATAGCGCCTTCGGCTGCATGTGCCGAGGGCTGTTTGAGCACGCGACCATCCTGCGGAATCGAAACGGAGTGGGTGGTCTCCATGACCGGGAGATCTCGAACGCGCAGTTCCGCCCTCGCGGGAACTATCGAAGCGACGTTCCGACGAGGACTGCGAAGCGCTGAGGCGCCGAGAGGATTGGCCGGGACGATCAATGCGCCGTCGATAGCGTTCGGATCAAGGATTTGGAGAGATCTGATTACGGCGCATAGCACCGTTGCCCCCAACGGTGACTCCGAATCGCTCTTCCCGGGATCGGGAGATGTTCCTTATTCTTCATGCGGGGTGATCGAGATTGTGACGACGGCGTCGTGGCTCTGGGTCACCAACAGGTTCTGGGTCTCGCGCTGCAGCCAGCCGCGGTAGCGCCAGGACCAGGGGATCTTGCGAACCTCGGGGCCCTTGAGGATGGCCGACAGGGGGACGATGATCAGGTTCGAGCCTTTGATCACGTAGGGATCGTAAGCCTGGCCCGGCGCCCCGGTCCGGTTGCCCGCGGCGGCCGGCAGAATCAGGGGAAAGGTATCTTCGGCGAGAGCCCGCGGGACCTCGAAGCCGATGACCGCGAAATCGACGCGGAGGTTGTCTCCCTCCCGCAGGACGTAGTTCACGCGCAGCTCCGGCTTCTCCGGAAAATCCTCGGTCCTGAGGATCGTCACGGTCGCTCCCCGGCTGGACCTCTCCTCGGCCTCCCACTTCTCGAGGCTGCGCTCTTTGTGGATGAGAAGGAAATCCTCGTCGTCTTTTTCCATCAGCCCGAGCCAGTGAGCCCGCAAGGCATAGCTGCCCTCGTGGCGGGCGTCGCGGGCCTCCAGGCCGTAGCGGCCTTCGACCTCGACCACGATCTGGATGTCCCATTTGCCGGGCAGAGGTCGACCCGGGAGGCTGACGACGACCAGCCCGAGCCATAAGGCGGCCGCGGTCCGCAGGGCCGTCCGCCCGGTCAGGCTTCTCATACTTCCATTGTAGCCGCACCTCCATCCTTTTTCAAAGCAACCGCTGCGTAAAAAGCTTTTACGCCGCGGATAGGTCCGGAGGCGGGGGCGCCGCCTCTCTTCCCTCCTTTCCCCCCCTTGACACGTTTGGAGCGAGATCCTAAAATACCCGAGTGGCTTGCCTCCTCGGCTCTCTGGCCGAAAAGGAGAATCTCTCCCGCGTCTTTCTGGCCGATCGGACTTTCCTCAAGTTTATCCCCCTGTTCGTCGGCCGGACGGGGGCTGCCGGCTCAGGCCGCGAAAGCCAGTTCATCGACCGCCTCAGGGCCCGCCGCGCCGACCTGATGAAGGGCACGGAGGCCTTGCTGGCCGAAGGGGTCGCCAACGGCGAATTCCGGGCCTTCGACGTCCGGGCCGCGTCCTTCTACGTGGCCGCGGTCATCGAGGGCGTGTTCACCGAAGGATTCTGGGCGCCGCATAAACCCGACCTTGAAAAAGACGTATCACTCATATCCGATTTTCTATTGCGGGGATTCGCCGCCCGCACCGCCGACCGAGGAGAAACCCGATGAGAAGAATCGCCGCTCTGATAGCCAGCCTGGCCGTCCTGGCCGCACTCCCTGTTCGGATGGAGGCGCGCCCCGGTCAGGGGCCGGAGACGCTGACTCTGACCCTCGACGACAGCATCCGCTTGGCCCTGCGCCAAAACCTCTTCTACCTGGCCGAGAAGGCCAAAGAAGATGGGGCCTCGGCCGCCGTCCGCGAAGCCGTATCCGGATTCTTCCCGACCCTCAATGCCCAGGGTCAGAACGTGCTGGACAAGAAGGTCTTTTCCGTCACCTTCCCCTCGTTCGTCCCGGGCCAGCCGCCGACCAAGGTCAAGCTCGACTTCACCCGCAATTATCAGTTCTCCCTGAACTTCAGCCTGCCTCTCTACGCCGGCGGCCGGCTGATGGCGGGGTTCAAGCAGGCCAACCTCAACCTGCAGTCGACCCAGGAAGGCATCCGCCTGTCCCAGCAGGAAACCGTCTTCAACGTGAAAAAGGCCTTCTACGGCGTCCTGCTGGCGCGGGCCTTCGTGGACGTCACGGGCGAGGCGGTCGACTTGGCCGACAGGCACGTCAAGAACGTCCGCAACCTCTACGAAGCCGGGATGGCCACCCGCTTCGACATGCTCCGGTCCGAGGTCCAATCGGCCAACCTCAAGCCCCAGCTCATTCGAGCCCGCAACGGCCTGCGCGCGGCCGAGCTGGGCCTCAAGACCCTGCTCGGCCTGGACCTGAACCAGGCCATCGAGGTCAAAGGGGAGCTCAGCATCAAGGCCGTGGACGTGAACGTGGACGAGAACATCGCCCGAGCCCTGGCCCAACGGCCCGAGGTCAACCAATTGCGCTACCAGAAGCTCATGGCCGCCGAGATGGTCAAGATGGCCAAGGCGGCCTACCTGCCGACCCTGGCCGTCGGCGGCGCCTATAACTATTGGGCCGACAAGCTCAACTTCGGCCGCAACACCTGGGAGAGCTTCTATCAGATCAACATGGTCTTGAGCTTCCCCATCTTCAACGGCTTCGTCAACAGCGCCCGGCTGGGCCAGTCGCAGGCCGCCCTCAAGCAGATCGACTACAGCCAAAGGGGGCTGGCCGAGACCGTCAAGTTTGAAGTCCAGACGGCCATTCTGGGCCTCCAGCAGGCCCGCGAATCGCTTCTCTCGCAGGAGAAGAACGTCGAGCAGGCCCTGGAGGCCGTCCGGATCGCCGAGCTTAATTTCACCGAGGGCCTGGTCACCAATCTGGACGTCAGTTCCGTCCAGGTGGCCCTGAGCGAAGCCAGGACCAACTACACGCAAGCCCTCTATGACTATGCCGTGGCCATGGCCGAGCTGGAAAAAGCCGTCGGCCTGAACCAAGACGCCTACGAAAAGTAAAAGATAACGGAGTGATGCCATGAAATATCTACGCCTTGTCGCCGCCTTCGTCCTGATCGTTCTCGCTGCCTCGACGCTGCCGGCCTGCAAGCCGTCCGCCAAAGAGGCCGCGAATCCGTCCGCCGCGGCCGGCGCCGCCGCGACTGTCGTCTCCGTCGTCCCGGCCGCGCGCCAGACCGTCTCCGAAAAGCTGACTTACACCGGAACGCTCGAGGCTTGGCGCAAGATCAACATCACCCCCGAGACCGGCGGCAAGGTGGCCCGCATCCTGGTCGAGGAAGGCCAGCGGGTCGCCGCCGGCCAGCTCCTGGCCGAGCTCGACGCCGAGTCCATCGGCCTCCAGCTCCGCCAGGCCGAGGCCGGACTGGCCGTGGCCCAAGCCTCCTACGACAACGCCGTCCGGACCAGGGATCGCATGGACCGTCTGCAGGCCCAGAAAGCCGTCTCCGAGCAGCAGTCCGAACAGGCCCGGCTGGGCTTCGACGCGGCCAAAGCCCAGCTCGAACAAGCCCGTGCCGGCGTCGCCCTGGCCCGTCACGCCCGGGCGAGCGCCGTCATGACCGCTCCCTGGGCCGGCATCATCTCGTCGAAGAACGCCCAAGTCGGCGACGTCATCAATCCGATGATGGGCGGATACGGGGTCGTGACCCTGGTGGACGACTCCCGGATCAAGGTCATCGTCGAAGTCACTCCCGGTGATGTGGGCCGCCTGCAGAAGGGGCATCCCGCCTTATTGCGCGTCAGCAACGGCGAGTCTTCGGACCATTCGGGTCTGATCTCGGTCATCAATCAGACCGGAGATCCGTTGTCCAAAAAGTTCCGGGTCGAGGTCGACGTGCCCAACCCGGGCTGGAAGCTCCGCCCCGGAGTCTACGGCACGATCGTCTTCGAGGTCCAGTCGCACCCGAATGCCCTGGCCGTGCCCCAGAAAGCGATTCTGGAGAACAAATATGTCTTCCTGGCCGAGAACGGCAAGGCCGTCAAGCATCCCGTCACCCTGGGCCTCAAGAATACGACCACGATCGAGGTGTTGGATGGGCTCAAGGAAGGCGATCTCGTCATCATTGAGGGCAACTTCGGCCTGATCGAAGGCTCGCCCGTCGAAATCAAGAAGTGAGCCGGCCATGAAGCTCCCGGAATTTGCCGTCAACAAGCGCGTCACGACGGCCATGATGGCCCTGATCCTGGTCGTCGTGGGCGCTATCTCCTACACCCGGCTGGGATTGGACTTCTTTCCCGACCTCGAATACCCGACCGTTTCCGTCATCACCAGCTACCGGGGCGCCTCTCCCGAGGACATAGAAAACAGCATCACCCGCCCGCTCGAGCAGGTCGTTTCCTCGGTCAACCGGGTTAAGAAGCTGACCTCGACATCTTCGGAGGGGACCTCTCTCCTCTCGGTCGAGTTCGAGTGGGGCACCAGCCTCGACTTCGCCGCCCAGGATCTGCGCGATCAGATCGGGCTGTACAAGAACTACCTGCCCAAGGGAGCGAGCGATCCGCTGGTCGTCAAGTTCAACATGGGCCAGATGCCGGTCGTCTTCTGGGGCATCACCGGCAACCGGCCTGCCACGGAGATGAAAAAGCTCGTCGACGACGAGGTCGCCCGCCGGCTGGAGCGGGTCGAGGGCGTAGCCGCGGCCCAGACCGCCTCCATGAGCACCCGGGAGATCCTGGTCGACGTCGATAAACGGTCCCTGCTGGCCCTCAACCTGTCGCTTAACCAGGTTCTGGGCGCCCTGGCCATGGACAACGTCAACATGCCGGCCGGTCACCTGGTCGAGCGGCATTCCGATTACCTCGTCCGGACCCTGGGCGAGTTCGAATCCCTCGACGACATCCGGGCCACCGTAGTCGGGGCTACGGCCAAGGGCAGCCCCATCTACGTGCGGGACGTGGCCGAGGTCCGCGATACCCTCAAGGAGACCCGCTACGTCGGCCGCATCGCCGGCCAGGACGCCGTTTTTCTATTCGTGACCAAGCGGTCCGGAGCCAACACGGCCATCGTCGGCGCCGCCGTCCAGAAGGCCCTCGAGTCCCTAGCCAAGGCCCTTCCGCCCGACATCAAGTTCCACATGATCATGGACCAGGCCGACATGATCAAGGGCGTGACCAAGAGCACGATGGACAACGCCTGGCAAGGCGGCCTGCTGGCCATCGCCGTGATCTTTTTCTTCCTGTGGAACTGGCGGCCGACCCTGATCATCGGCCTCTCCATTCCCTTATCCATCATCACGACTTTCATCGCCCTCTATTTCGCCGGCTTCACCCTGAACCTGCTGACCCTGGGCGGTCTGGCCTTGGGCATCGGCATGCTGGTCGACAACTCCATTGTCGTCATCGAGAACATGTTCCGCCACGTCCAAATGGGCAAGGATGCCAAGGAGGCGGCCAAGGCCGGAACGGCCGAGGTCGGCATGGCCATCACTGCCTCGACCCTGACGACGATCGTTGTCTTCCTGCCCCTGACCTTCGCCCAGGGCATCACCGGCAAGCTGGTCACCGGCCTGGCCCTATCCATCGTCTTCTCCTTGATCGCCTCGCTGTTCGTGGCCTTGACCATCGTGCCCATGCTCGGCTCGATTCTATTCAGGCAGAAGAAGGGCGATGCCCGATCCATTCGCAAGACGATCGGCCGCGACTTCAGCCGGCCCCAGGCCTTCTATCGCCAGGGCCTCAATTGGGCTCTGGCCCACCGCAAGACCGTCATCTTCGGCACCCTGGGCCTCTTCCTGGCCTCCGCGGCCCTCATCCCCGTCCTCGGCACGGAGTTCATGCCGTCCATGGACATGGATATGCTGCTCTTCAAAGTCAGCGCCCCGGTCGGGACGGCCCTTCAGGAAACCGACCGCATCGCGACGTTGATCGAGAAGGTCATCGCCGCCCAGCCCGAGGTCAAGATCATCAGCCTCCAGGTCGGAAGCTCGGCCGAAGACAATCCCTCGGACCAGGGCTTTGGGGGCTCTCCCACCGGCCCGCATGAGGCCCAATTCTTTATCGGGCTGCAGCCGATCGAAAAGCGCAAAGCCAAAACGATCGAGGTCCAGGAGCGGATCCGCCGGCAGCTTCCCGTTTTCGAGAACGTCAAGGTCGAGGCTATGGACATGACCGGAACCTTCATGGGCGGGGCCACCTCTCCCGTCGAGATCAAGATCTTTGGCAAGGAGCTGCCCGACCTGCGGCGCTTCGCCGACGACGTCGTGGCCCGGATCAAGGACGTGCCCGGCATTCGGGACGCCACCCATACCCTGGCTCAGGCCAAGCCCGAGTACCACATCAGGATCAATCGCGACCGGGCGGCCCGCTTCGGGCTGACCGTCAACCAGGTCGAGACCGCCGTTCAGACGGCTACTCTCGGTCAGGTAGCCACCCGCTACCGGGAGGCCGGCGAAGAGATCGACATTCGGGTCCGGTTTAAGTCCGAGTTTCGCGACTCTATCCAGGCCGTGGCTTCAACCCCCATTCTGACTCCCATGGGTACGTCCGTGGCCTTGGACCAGGTGGCGGAAGTTGCAGCGGGCCAGGGGCCGATCCAGATCGCCCGTGAGAACCAAGCCCGGCGCGTCTCGATTACCGCCAACATCTCCGGCCGCGATCTGGGCGGTGTGGTCCGCGACGTCAAGGCCCGCATCGCTCCCGTCGAAAAAGGCCTGCCGGCCGGCTATTTCCTCGAGATCGGCGGTTCCTATCAACAAATGAGCGAAGCCTTCCTTATCCTGGCCGGCGTCTTTGCCCTGGCCCTCCTGCTCGTCTACATGGTCATGGCCTCGCAGTTCGAGTCACTCAAACACCCCTTCATCATCATGTTCACCATCCCGATGTGCCTGATCGGAATCGTCCTCGGGCTGCTTATCGCCGGCCGGCCGGTGAACCTGCCGGTCTGGATCGGGATCATTATCCTGGCCGGCGTGGCGGTCAACAACGCCATCGTCATGATCGACTATACCAACCAGCTCTGGCGCGGCGGGATGGATAAGAAGAAAGCCGTGGTCGAAGGCGCCGTGACCCGGCTTCGCCCGGTTCTGATGACGGCTCTGACGACCATCCTGGGGACATTCCCCATGGCCATCAGCCGGTCCTCGGGTGCCGATATGCGGAACCCCCTGGGCATCACCCTGCTCGGCGGCCTGATCGCAACGACGCTTCTGACGCTCTTCGTCATCCCGGTCATGTACAGTCTGTTCGAGAAGGTTCGTTTCCGGGACAAAAAGATCAAAGCTACGACTTGAACCGCAGCAAGGCTCCGATCTGGCCGTAGTGATCCAGCCGCGAGGGCGGCTGGATGTGGCGGATCTGGGCGTCGTGCCGCATGGCCGCCTCGATGGCCTCGTCCACGACGTCCAGCACGGGATCGGTCTTGCGGTCGCAGGAGGGGCACTTGATCTGCTCCTCGGTGTAGAGAAGCTTGCAGCGCGGGCAATGCCGGCCGGGCGCGGAGTAGTACTTCGTCACGATCAGGGTCTGGATCTCGCCCATGCCCAGGGCGCTCAGGCAGTCCCGCAGCCCCGAAGCGGCCCGGCCGCCTTTCTCCAGCTCGGCCGTGAAGCGCTTGACGATTGCCTCTTCTTCGGCCTTCTTGATGGCTCGCTCCAGGGCCTGGGTCTCCTTGAGGACGATATCGGGTGCATCGGCCGGCTTGGCCCGCAGCCAGCCCCGCAGCCGCTCGCGGACATAGGGATGAAGGTGCGGCTCGATCTCGGAGGCCAGGTTGTCCGGGCAGCCTAGGACGAAGCCGTGGAACCCGTTCTTCTTGAACAGCTCGAAGGTCCGTTGAGCGGCCTTTTTGTAATGTCCCTGCAGGGCCGCCTCGACGTGGCGCTCGATCCGGCGGGCCTCTTCGCGCTCCCCGCCGCCCTTGATCTTCTGGGGCGGCTCGCTCTTCATCTGATCCAGCACCGTGATCTCGTTCATGGCGGCGGCGTACCACTTGGCCTCGCGGCGGTCGATGAGGAAGACGATCATCCGCCGGAACTCGTCCAGGATCATGGTCAGCGGCAAAACGTAAGGGTTGCGGTCGAAGACGACTCGATTCCGCGGCGCTTCGGGCAGCGAGAGGACTTCCTGGAACTTCTCCCCGGAGCAGGCGTAGACGGCCAGCCCGGGGCCGTTCGCGCCGGCCTCCTTGGCCGTCAGCTCCTGGACGGCGTCCAGGTCGGCCGCCAGGCTTTGCTTCTTCTCCTTCGAGGCGTCCAGGGCCTCCAAGCGGGCCCGGGCGTCGGCCAGCAGGTTTTTGGCCGAGACGAGAATCTCTTTCTTGCTCAGTCGATGCTTGTCGGTATCCAGGAAGAACGACAGGGTGAGGTACTTCTCGCTCCGGAACTTGGAGAGCGATTCGACCTGGGCGCGGCTCGAGAATTTCATGAAACCTCCTTGGAATATCCGGGCGCCGCCCGCCGGCTCGAAGCCGGGACAAAGCTCCGCCGTCGAGCGTATGAGGATGTTTTCAGGAAGACCCCTTGGCGATCGAGCCTTCGACACGTTCCCGCGATAAGGAGACGGTCATGCACGACTAACATAAGGGCGGGCCGGGGCTTTGTCAAGCCGTCCTCGCGAGGACGGTCGAGGCGATCGTCCTGTCGAGGGCGTCCTCGGTACGACCGGCGTTTCGCTAGTCGTCGCGAGGACAGCCGTTTCGCAGCCCTCGTAACGACCGGCGTTTCGCTAGTCGTCGCGAGGACCGCCGATCCAGTGCCCCGTCCGCGGGTCAGCCCTTGGGCATGGCCATGGTCACGAAAACCATGACGAAGATGGCCACGGTCTCGATGATGCCGATCGCCATCAAGTAGTTGGCAAAGCCCTTGCCCGTCTCGCCCAGGGCGTCGGCCGCCTTAGCCCCGATCTTGCCTTGGATGTAGGCGGACAGGCCGATGGCGATTCCGGCCAGGGTCCCGATTAAAAGCGGGGCCAGCCCCGCCTCCGCGGGCCAGGGAGCCTTGCGGATGGCGTCCCGCACCAGGAAGCCGTAAAAAGTTTGGGATAGGGGCGCCCCGACGAAGGCGACCATGATGAAGGGGGCGGCCTTGTTCAGGCTGAAGGCCTTCTTCCAGGCGCCCACGGCCGCCATGCCGGCGGCGCCGATGCCCAGAGCCGAGCCGATGGCCGCGAAAACCAGCGAGCTGTTGAAATCGCCGAATCCGGTGATCATGGGTTTTCCTTTCGTGCCGAATTTCGTCCCCGTCCCTCCGCCAGGTCGTCCCGGAAGGGCTCGTACCGCAGGCCGGTCCACTGTTGGCCCAAATGGTTGGAGAACTCGAGCATATTGAGCCGGACGCCGTGAATCAGCACGGACATGCCCCCGAGGACGATGTTGAGGCTGTGCCCGAAAAACAGGATGATGGCTGCCAGCAGGCCCTGCCCCAGCGAGTGGACGCCCGCACCGACGGCCATGTCGTTGAAGCTTCCGGCCACCGTCAACGAGGCGAAGCCCACGGCGAACAGTCGCAGGTAGGACATCATGTCGGAGAACGAGCTGATGATGCTTAAGGGCAGGTCGACCAGAGTTGTGGTCATGCCCTTGAGCAGCCGTCGCTGGAAGTTGGTGAAGACGAGGGCCAACAAGGCTCCGGCCAGAAAGAGCGGGCCGAAAAACCCCGGCAGGGATCGCTCGGAAACCAGTTTGCCGACCAGGAAAAAGACCGCCCAGACGATGGCGATCCAGCCGACCTGTCCGAGAAGACGGGGCGAGGGCCATAGACGGACGATATTGATAAGGTGGGCCAGGGTCAGGTGGGCCAAGCCGATGATGAAGCAGAGGTACATCATGAACGCGCCGTTGGCCTCGACGAAGCTGTCCAACCGCCCTACGACCAAGCTGCGCAGTCCCGGCAGGTGGGCGATGGCGGCGGCGCCGAAATAGGTTCCGGTCAAGGCGCCCCAGACGATCGTGGCGAGGCTGAAGAGGATCATCAGCCGGAAGACTTCAGGAGGCGTGCCCGGTTTGGCCCGCCGGCGGGCCCAGAGGGTGGCGCCGAGGAAGAGAAGGCCGTAGCCCGCATCGCCGATCAGCAGGGCGAAGAAGACGGAGAGGAATGATAGGAACCAGAGGCTGACGTCGGCCTCGGCGTATCCGGGGAGGGTCCCCATGAACTTGAAGAGAGGCTGGATGGCCTGTACCCAGCCCGGGTTGCGGATCAAGGTCGGGACTTCGGCCGGATCGTCTGGGTCGGCGGCTCCAAAGCCCCAGCCCTCGTCCGCGGCCGTCGCCTTGAGACGTCCCGCGGCCTCGGCCGGGCAGTAGCCTTCCAGGTAGGAGAACGTTTCCTCCCGGCCCAACCCCGCCCGGACCCGGCCGAATTCCGTGCTTCGCCGGAGTCGGCGCTCGTAGGCGCGAAGCTCGGCCCGGCGCCCGGCCAGCTCCCGTCGCTCGCGTTCCATGTTGGCGAGATCGGAACGGAGGCGATCGATCTCCGATTCCACCTCGGCCACTTCGATCCGGGGGACGGCCTCTTCCTTGAGCTCCAGCCCGCCCTCCGGCCCCGGCGTCAGCCAAGCCAGCCGAATCCGGCCTTTCTCCCGGCCGGCGACGAACGCCGTCCCCGTATCCGGAAGGCTTTTCAGGGCCGCGGCGTCGGTTTGGTAGAAGCGAGCCGTCAGCCCGGCCGCGGCCAGAGCTTGAAGGGAGGACCAGGAGGGATCGCCCCAGGCCCGGAACCACTCGCGCCGCTCTTCGGCTTCGCGCAGGCGGGAGCGGGTCTCCTCCCGCCTCGCTTCCAAAGAGAGAAGTGCATCGACGAGCGACCGGCCTTCTTCGCCGGAGGCCGCGGCGGCAGGCGCCGGGTTCGAGGAGGCTGGCGGGCCGAGGAGGAGGAGCGCCTTCTCCAGCCGGACGGCCTGCTCGGTCAGCCCGGCCAGATCGGCCGCTTCCGGCTCGCGCCCGGGCGTGACATGGACGAGGCCCAGTCCGCGCAGTCGGCGGAGGGCCGCGTCCATCTCGTCCCGGGCGACGAGAAGCGTCACTCGCTTCATCGGCACGATCATACCGGGCTCCCGGCCGCTTCGGCGGCCCGCTTGAGTTCGATTTTGGCCTTGGCGATCTTGCCTCGGACGACCTCGGCCGTGCGCAGGTCGCCCAGGAAGATCTGGATGGCCCGGATGGCTTCCCGGGCTTCGGGGATCTTGACCTCCTCGAACAACTTGATCCGTTGGATCGTGGTCCGAAGCTCCCGGCGGAGGATGGCCTGCTGTTCTAGCGCGACCCCGATCAGCAGCCGGAGCCGGACTTCCTCCCTCACGATCGGCAGGGCCCGGTCGACCCACAGCGGCGTGCCCCGGAGGTCATAGCAAGCCGCTTCGAATTCGATGTCCTCGAGGATGGGGATGCCGATGCCGGCGATGTTCCCCAGAGACGTCCTGACCCGGCTGACGCGAATCCAATCGGCCATCTCGGTTTCTTCGGCGAAAACGGCCGCCCACGGCCGGATCTCCTTCTCGCGTTCCAGGCTTTCCCTCTCCAGTTGCTCGATCCTGGCCCGGACGCGCCGGATCTCGGCCAGAAGCTGCAGCTTCTTGAGCTCCAAGGTGGGTAGAAAACGGAGGTAGCGCTTGAGGTCGTCCTGCTCGCGCTTCAGTCCGCTTTTGGTTAATTGCGCCTTGGCCATGGTCCTTCGCTATTCGGCGCGGCGCGGCCAGAATTCCTCGATCAAGTCGGTTCGCAGGCCCGTCTCCTCGGGCTTGAAGCAATCGGCCAGGATGGTCCAGCCGAAGTCGAGGGCTTTTTCGAGGGGGATGTTGACGGTGAGGTCCATCATGCCCGCTTCGAAGCGGCGACTGTATTTCAGCAGCTTCTCGTCCCAGGGGCTCATCCGGAAGCCCATGGCCCGCTTTTCCTCGGCCTCACGCGATTGGGCGTAGAGCCGGACCATCCCGTCCATGATCGCCCGATGGTCTTTGCGCGTCTTGCCGTTGACCAGCTGCTTCAGCCGGCTGAGGCTTCCGAACGGCTCGATTCGGCCGTGCCGCAGATAGAGCTGGCCTTCGGTGATGTAGCCGGTGTTGTCGGGGACGGGATGGGTGACGTCGTCGCCCGGCATAGTCGTGGCGGCCAGGATGGTGACCGAGCCGGCTCCTTCGAAATCGACGGCTTTTTCGTAACGGGCGGCGAGCTGGCTGTAGAGATCCCCTGGGTAGCCGCGGTTGGATGGGACCTGCTCCATGGTGATGGCGATCTCCTTCAAGGCGTCGGCGAAGTTGGTCATGTCCGTCAGCAGGACCAAGACGTTCTTGCCGTCCAGGGCGAAGCGTTCGGCCACGGCCAGGCACAAGTCGGGCACCATCAGTCCTTCGACGACCGGATCGGCGGCCGTATGGACGAAGAGGATGGACCGGGCCAGGGCCCCGCCCTCTTCCAGGGCCTTCCGGAACTTCATGTATTCGTCGAATTTCAGGCCGATGCCGCCCAGCATGATGATGTCGACTTCGGCCTGCAGGGCGATCCGGGCCAGCAGCTCGTTGTAAGGCTCGCCGGAGACCGAGAACACGGGCAGCTTCTGCGAGGCCACCAGCGAGTTGAAAACGTCGATCATCGGGATGTTGGTTCGGATCATCCGCCGGGGGATGATCCGTTTGGCCGGGTTGACCGGAGGCCCGGCGACCGGAATGAGATGGTCGGTCAGCTCGGGGCCGTTGTCGCGCGGCCGGCCGCTGCCCGAAAAGATGCGGCCGAGCATGTCCGGGGAGAAGGCCGCCTGCATCGGGTGACCGAGGAATTCGATCTCGTCGCGGGTCGAGACGCCGCGGCTGCCGGCGAACACCTGGAGCGAGACGATGTCCCCGTCGAGCTTGATGACCTGGGCCAGGGAGCGGCCTCTCCGGGACGAGACCGTGGCCAGCTCCTCATAGGCCACGCCCTCGGCCTTGACGGTGATGACGTTGCCCGTGACGCTGAGGACTTTGTTGTGGATCTTACGCATGGCGGGCCGCTCCGTCCAGCAGCGCTCGGATCGCTCGGTCCTTCTCCAGGAAGGCCTGGGCATCCGTCTCTAGGGCATTTTGGTCGAGAAATAATCGGCGCAGGTCGTGGAAAAAGCTTCGGGCGCGTTCCTTGTCCGCGAAATCAAGCCGCGCCTCCAGGATGCCGTCGATCGCTTCGGCCGTCCGCTGCTGGCGGGCCGGCGGCGTCGCCGCGTCGACGGGATCGAAGGCGTTCTGCTGAAGATAGACGGCGTCCAGGAACTCGGATTTCAGGTAGACGATGAAATCGTCGAGCGAGGTGCCTTCCTCGCCCACGACCATCATCATCTGATGGACCTCGGCCCCTTTGGCGAGGATCTTCCGGGCCCGGTGGACGATCCCCTCGGAGACCGGTCCGGCATACTTGGACCAGCTGTCCAGAGGATGTATGGCCGGATAGCGGCGAGCGTCGGACCGCTCGCGGGAAAGGCCGTGAAAGGCGCCGACCACCTTCAAGGTGGCTTGGGTGACCGGTTCCTCGAAATTGCCGCCGGCCGGGCTGACCGTCCCGCCGATGGTCAGGCTGCCCCGGCCGCCGGATTCCAGCTCGACCAGTCCGGATCGCTCGTAGAACTCGGCGATCCTGGATTCGAGATAAGCGGGGAAGGCCTCCTCGCCCGGGATCTCCTCCAGCCGGCCCGAGACTTCCCGCATGGCCTGGGCCCAGCGGGACGTGGAATCGGCCAGGAGCAGGACATCGAGGCCCTGTTGGCGGTAATACTCTCCCAGCGTAGCCGCCGTATAGACCGAAGCCTCGCGGGCGGCGACCGGCATGGAGGAGGTGTTGGCGATGATGATCGTCCGCTCCATCAGCGAGCGGCCGGTCCTTGGATCGGTCAGGGTGGGAAACTCCCGCATCGTCTCGACGATCTCCCCGGCCCGCTCGCCGCAGGCGGCGATGATGACGATGTCGATGTCGGCGTTGCGGCTGGTGATCTGCTGCAGGACGGTCTTGCCGGCGCCGAAGGGACCGGGGATGCAGTAGGTCCCCCCCTTGGCCACCGGAAAGAACGTATCGATGATCCGGACCTTGGTCGTCAGGGGCTCGTTGGGGAGGAATTTTTCCCGGTAGGCCCGGATCGGGATCTTGATCGGCCAGTCGAACGATAGACGGCATGCGCGCTCTTCGCCCCGGCCGTCGCGGAGCACGGCGGCGACGTCCGGGAGCTTGGCCGGACCGGCCGGCCGGACGCTGACGACCGTGTACTCGCCGGCCCAATCGAAAGGGACCAGGATGTGGTGGCGGAATTGGGTTTCCGGCACCGAGCCCAGGAAGGCGCCGGCCCGGACGACGTCGCCGGGTTTGACGAGCGGCTCGAAAGCCCAAGCTTTATCCGGGTCGAGGGCGTTCAGGACGACGCCGCGGGGGAGAAAGTACCCGTAACGCTCGGCGACCCGGGGCAGGGGATTCTGAAGGCCGTCGTAGATCTGGCCGAGCAGGCCCGGGCCGAGATGCACCGAGAGAAGCTCGCCCGTGAACTCGACCGGGTCACCGACGCGGAGCCCCTTGGCGCTCTCGAAGACCTGGAGGAAGGCGGTGTTGCCGCGGATGCGGATGACCTCGGCCTTGAGCCGCTCGTCGCCGCTGATCGCGAAGCCGACCTCGTTCTGGGTGACGGCGCCCTCGAAGGAGGCTGTGAGCATATTGCCGTTGATGCCGGTGATGTGTCCGGTCATGTTTGTAAGCTCGCGCGCCCGGTCAGATCCCGGTAGGCTTCCAGGCCCCGTATGGCGTCGAAGACCGCCAGCCGGACCAGGATCTGCAGCTTGAGATGGTAGATGAGGACGGCTTCAAGATCGAAGTGGTGGCCCTGTGCCTCTTCCTCGAGCCGGTCCCAGCGAAACCGAAGAAGCCGGCGTTCGACCTCGAGTGGATCGCCCTCCCGGACCAGCCCGGGCGGAAAAGAGGTGCGGAGGTCCCGGCCGTCCAGACGGGCCTGCCGCCAAGCCGCCAGCTCGGTCCGGAAGTCCCGTTCGAAGGATTTGATCCGGTTCAGCAGGGAGGACGGGCCGGGCTCGTCCGAGAGGTCGAAGAGCGCGGCCTGGCGGACCGTCTCCATGGCCTTCCGGCCCAGCCACTTGCCGGTTTCCGCCAGGAAAGCCGGAAGGGAAATTCCCGGCTCCCGCCCGAACCGCAAGCCCGGCAATTGGGCCACGAGGTAATAGTATCTGTCGCTCATTTGCCCGTCCCGTCCAAGAGAGCCCGCAATTGGGGCTTGAGGAGAGAGAACAGGGCCTCGCCCAGGGTTTCGTCGGTAAAATCGACGAAGACATCCCGGCCTTTGAGGGCGACCCGGAAGCCGTGCCGGAGGGAAGCGCCGGTCTTGAGGACGACCCCGTCTTCGACCAGCTTCTGCAAGCCGTTCCCGAGCAGGCCCTTGATCGCCGTCAGGTCCTGATCCGCTACGCTGAGCTCGATCCCGCCGCCCTCGGACCAGTCCTCGACGACTTTTAAGATCAGGTCCCGGACGAGCTCGGGCCGCAGCGCAGCGGCGATTTCCGTCTTGAAGGCCCGTTCGAACAATTCCATGATCCGGGCCTTGAGGAGAAGCCGGATATCCCGAGCCGCCTGCTGCACGGCCGTCTCGCTCTTGACCCGGAACATTTCAGCCTGGTTCTCGGCCAGCTGCAGGATATCGGCCGCCTTGCTCCGCGCCTCATCGAGGATGGCCGCGGCCGCCTTCTCGGCCGCCTCGGTCTTTTCCCGCCCGATCCGACGGCCTTCCTCGACGCCCTCCGACTTAAGTTTTTCGATGAGTTTGCCGAGTTCGGCGTCCATGAATCGGTTGCTCCTTACGGGTGGAAATCGACCGCTCCCGGGCCGGCGGCGTCGTTTCGAGTGGAAAATTATACCAGAAACGAGCGTGTTTAGAAGATTCTTTCAGGGGCCGCGAATTCTTTACATTGGAATGCCTTCCGGCTATAATACCTTCCCTTTCCGAGGCTGAGTTTTTCTTCCCGTGCGGAAGTGGCGGAATGGCAGACGCGTAAGCCTCAGGAGTTTATGGCCGTAAGGCCGTGGGGGTTCAAGTCCCCCCTTCCGCACCAACATCCTGCTCCGATTCTGCTCTTCGTGGAGTGAGCGTTTCTCCCGCGCCGGACGGGATTTTTCGCGCCGCGCCCGCCCTTCTCACCCCCCTCGCCGCCGACGGCTAGTCGCCGGCCGTTTTCTTCACCCCCGGGTTCATCGGCCTCGGCGATTGCCCCGGCGGCGGCCCTTCTGTATCATAAGAGGCGGATACGGGAGCGGATTCGTCCGGATCCCGTCCTTTATGGAGGTTCATGTCCATGGGGAGCCGGCGGCGCTCGAACGCGGGATTCACCCTGTTCGAGATGATCATCTCGGTCGCCGTGATCGGGATCATGGCCCTGGCCTTCTATCCCAACTTGATGAACCCGACCGACGTCCGGTCTTTGGATATGGGCTCCCGAGAGATCTTGTCCACCCTACAATTGGCCAAGTGGCAGGCCGCCTCTGCCAAGCTCAATCACCGCGTGCGCTTCTACTCCCTGAGCGGCCGCTGGTGGTACGCCATCGAGTTCGAGAGCCAGACGGGCACCTGGACGGCCAAGCCCGGCCAACCCACTAGAAGCGTGGCCACCAAGTTCGTCCTGACCCTGACCTTGCCGGCCAACGCCTCGGTCATCTTCACGCCGACCGGCTTTGTCGACGGCTTCGATACCGCCCGCAACACGGTGGCCCTGGCCTCGGCTAAGCTGACCGGTATGGGCCAGTCGGGCCGCCGGCTGATCCGCATTTTTGCCAGCGGATCGTTCCTCTTGTCGGCGGACAACGGAGGATGAGCGATGAAGCCGAGGCGTTTTTTCCCCCTCCGCCGCGACCGCCGCGGCTTCACCCTGATCGAAGCCCTGATCGGGATCGCCGTTATGGGCATCGCCATGCTCGGCCTGGCCCAGGCCTTCCTGATCGGTATGGCCAACAACCGCCGAGCGGGGGAGATCGGCCATGCCTCCCTCCTGGCCCAACAGAGAATCGATTATCTTCGGACCCTGACGGCCGAGGAGCTGGAATCGTATCCCACGACCTCGCGGGGCGAGCAATCCGATGAGATGATCGACTTCAACTCCGACGGCAACCTCGATTTCCGCCGCCTGACCCGGATCCAGGTTTCGGGCCTGATCTACAGCGTCAAGGTTCTCGTCTTTCCGTCCACCCGGGCTGGGGTTGCGGCGGCGACACTACTGGCGGACCCCTGGGCCAACGGCGTCCGGGCCGTCCTGAACACGGTGATCGGCCGATGAGACACGATGCGCGCCGCTCCGGGTTCACCCTGCTCGAGCTTCTGATCGCGAGCACGGTCATGCTGGTCGTCGTGGTCAGCGGGCTGGCCATCTTCTCCCGCAGCAACAAGTCCTCGGCAGACCAGCAGCAGTATGTCGAGCTCCAGCACGATGTCCGGGGAGCGATGTTTTTTCTGACCCGGGACATTCGCATGGCTGGCGCCGGGCTGCCCGACGTCTACGCGGGCTGGGCCCTGGAAGGGGTCGACAACGAAGCCACGGGCACCGCCGAAACGCCCGACCGGTTGTGCATCGTGGGCAATATCGAGAATCCACTTGTCCTGCGCATTGCCAACTACAGCGGCTCTTCAAAAAACGTGACGATCGAAGACTACAGCCTGGAGCGAAGCGGATATCCGGACTCCTTCTACCTGGGGAAAATCGTCATGGTCCTGCCCAACCCCTCGTCGGGCTGCAACGGCAGCGCCTTAAGGGAGATCACCGGCGTCTTCCATAACGAACCGGGGACCCATGAAGGCTTCCAGTTCTCGACGAAGGATCTCTCCAATATCAATCCGAAGCACGGATTGCGCGACGTCTGCGCCGACTCGGACTTTTTCGACGGCGGCAGCATCATATTCGCCGACATCCGCGAGTATTGGCTGGACGTCACCGGCAGCGTGTCCGGGCTGACCGCAGGTCAGAACGGCTACATCGGGGGCGGCGTCGGCGGCGTCCTTTATATGACCCTCAACGGCGTCCACTACCCTCTGGCCCAGAATATCGAGTCCCTCCAGTTCCAGTACAACGGCGATTTCGACGGCGATGCGGACGGCCGCTTGGACGGGTTCCAGAACTGGAGTACGGCCTGGACCAACGCTCAGATCGGCCGCATCCGCGAGGTCCGGATCCAGATCCTGGGCCGGACGCGCGACGTCATGGCCTCGATCGGCAAGGTCGCCTCGCCGGGCCTTCATATCTACCGCCGGCCGGCCCTGGCCAACACCGCCGCCGCCGCGACCGACGATTGGCACAAGCGGTTCCTGCTGGAATCCTCCTCCGCCATCCGGAACCTGTCCATGAACCTCTACAACACGGGGATGCGATGAGCCGGGCCGCGCGACGCAAGCACGAGCAGGGGTCCGGCCTCTTTATCGTTATCCTGATCGCGGCCTGCCTGGCCGCGATGGGGCTGTCGATCCTGACCCTGACCGCGATGGGGCCCAAAATGGCGGGCGGCCTGCGAACCCAGGAAGAGGCCTTCAACGCCGCCGAGGCGGGTTTCGATGCGGCCCGGGCCGAGATCGAGGACCATTTCGCGGTCGGCGATTGGACCGATTTCTCCGGCCGCACCCTGACCGTCCCGACGGGCATCGACATCCCCTTCAATTCCGGTGTTGCGAACGCCGCCTATTTCCGGCGGAAGACCGACGACGAGCTCATGCGGCTGTTCGACGCCGCGGGAGACGGCACGCCGGACGTGGCTCCCCTCGTCGCCTTCCGGCAGACGTTCGCCCTGGACGGAGCGGGAGCAGTCGACCCGCGGCTGGTCTATACGGCCTTTCTTATCAACGACGAGGCCGGCGGCGGAGCGGCGGACCCGAGCGACGCCCTGCTGGTCGTCATCGGCGAGGTTCGCCAGGGGACCCGCACCCTGGCCTCGACCCGCCTTGAGATCGGCCTCTCTTACCAGGCCCAGGGAAATTGAGGAGTGACACTATGACGCCACGCATCATCCGGATCGGCGCGGCCGCCCTTGCCCTGGCCTTGGTCCTCCTGCTCGTCGGTACGGCCTCGTCCCAGAGCTGTGTGGAGAACACCGGGACCTTTGCCGAGACCTTCAGCGACGCCTCCGACCTGGATACGGCGGCGAGCTCCGTCAAGTATTGGTTCAACGATCCGGCCAATCCGCGCGACATCATGACCAACAATCGGGTGGGGGCTAATTTTGAAACCGCCAACCCGAGCTACGTCCCGGCCTGGATCAACGCCCTGACGGCCAACGACTTCGACCTGGACGGCTGGCCCGACTACATCGGCACCAGCAGCTCCTACAGCAACTGCCTGGCCTTCGTCCGGAACCTCGGGGCGCAGGGATCACCCGGGACTTTCCAGATCGCTTCCTGGATCGACGGCTCCACCGGCAACGCCTCCGGCTGGCCGACCCGCGGCGTCGGCGGGGCGGCCATCGACAATGAGGGCCATTGCGGCATGACCTCGGGCGACTATGACGGCGACGGTGACATCGATTTCATTCTGATCGTCTCGACCACGGCGGGTAGCTGCGACCTGAAACGGGTCTGGCTCTACGAAAACACCCTCATCTCGGGCGGCCGCAATACGGGAGTCTTGTCCTTTGTTCGGACCGATCTGACCTCGGCTTGGTCCGGGACGGTCGGCGGCATCGCCTGGTCCTCGACGATGGTCGTCTCCATCGATTTCGATGCCGACGGCGACGTCGACGTCATCATGGGTAACCGGGACGGCGACATCCTGAAGATCACCAACACCAAGAACAATCGGATCAACGCGCAGACGTTCCTCGTCGAGACGACCCCCCTCATCTCAACCGGTTGGGGCGGACGGGGCGTCAACACGGTCTCGGTGGCGGATTTCGACGGCTCGCCCGGGCTGGACATCATCGTCGGCAGCGTCTCCACCGCCGACCTGCGTTTCTACAGCAACGACGGGACCGGGCACTTCAACTTGGCCGCCTCGTTTACGGACGGCTCCGGCGACCTCCACAACAACATGTACGACGGGGGAGCGACCGTCAGCCTGGTTTACGATTTCGACAGCGACGGCGATCAGGACCTGATCATCGGGACGGACAACTATAATTACGGCGGCAACGGCTACGGCGGCAAGGTCTATTACTTCAAGAACGGCGGCTCGGGCAACTTCACCGTCAAGCTGGTCTTCAACGGCCCGCTCAAGTCCCCCGCGGTCTATGATTTCGACCTGGGGGCGGTGCTCGACTTCAATAAAGACGGATCCATGGATTTTCTGATCGCCGACGGCAACGACTCCCAGTATTACTACCTGTTCGTCAACTCGCTGGCCGACGTCTATAACTTGTCGGGACTCGGCCTGTCGCTGAATCTCACGCCGACCATGTCCGGCCGCCAGTACGCCATCACCAAGGCCCGCATGACGGCCATCGATCAAAGGATTATCGGCAGCTCCTCCAGCGGCTTGACCATCGACTACTTCGTCTCCAACAACGACGGACAAAACTGGGAATACTACGCGGGCTACGACGGTTCTCAAATCGTCAACGTCACCAACCAACCCTGGCACGATTTCCATACCTATGGCTCCAGCCTGCGCTGGAAGGCCGTCCTCACCGCCGCCGAAGACGCGATGACCGACTACACCGACGCCTCCTACGAAACGCCGGTCGTCGATACCCTCCGGATGGAGTATGTCTATGTGGAGCGGCGCGAGTATTCCCGGTCCTCGGCTGCGGCCACGACATCCGATCTTTCGGGCCGGCGCCGCAAGCTCCTGATCTCGTCGTCCTTCATCTTTCCCGGATCGGAAGGTCAATTGCGGGCCTATGACGTGACCAACATCCGGGTCTCCTCGACCGGGGGCTCGACCATCCAGACGATCTCCCAGGCCGATCCGTTCAGCTCCACGGGCCGAACCGTCGCCTCCGGGGGCGAGATCTTCTGGGACGCGGGGCAGCAATTGCAGGTTCGGGACCCGGCCAACCGGACGATCTACTGCTCCTACCGGCCGAACAGCTCGACGGCCTATTCGCGGCGCGATTTTACGACCGCCAACACCGGCACCCTGGCTTCGCTCCTGGTCGACCCCGACGCCGACAACGCCGGACTGATCGAGTTTGTCCGCGGCGTCGGACGGAGTTGGAAGCTGGGCGACATCCTCCATTCCAGTCCGACCATCATGGGGCCGCCTGCGGGCGACTCCGTGGCCATGGGCGCGGGCTACGCCGCCTTCATGCAGGCCTGGGCGGGGCGAACGCCGGTCGTTTTCGTCGGGGCTAACGACGGCATGCTGCATTGCTTCGAGCTGGCCACGGGGCGGGAGCTGTGGGGCTGGATCCCCTACAACTTGATCCCCAAGCTGAAGAACATGTCCGGCAAGGACGCCTATACGGGC
Organism: Candidatus Aminicenantes bacterium; assembly: GCA_026393855.1. Classification (NCBI taxonomy): domain Bacteria; phylum Candidatus Aminicenantota; species Candidatus Aminicenantota bacterium. The sequence continues at coordinate 9,793 of JAPKZJ010000022.1, read as the reverse complement.
GAACGGTATTTCCGGTCGGATCTCTTTGTGGATGGCACCCCGAGTATCGGGGACGCCTACATCAACGGCGCTTGGAAGACGGTTCTCATCTGCGGTCAGGGCGGGGGATACGGAAGCTCGATCGGGGGAGGCCTGAACTACTATTTCGCCCTGGACGTCACCGACCCGGCCAATCCCCTGCCGCTCTGGGAGCTCACCAACGCCAATATGGGCGAAACGTGGTCCGTTCCCGCCATCGGCCAAGTCACCCAGAGCACGACCGCACGCTGGGTGGCCTTCATGGGCTCGGGCTACGACAACAGCACCAGCGCCGTAGTCGGAAACCGATTCTATGTGGTCCGTCTCGACACGGGGGCCATCCTGGTCAACCGGACTGCGGCCAACGTCAACACCAATGTCACCGGCCATCCGCACCGCTATACCGACATCTACAACGCAATCCCAGGTTCGCCGTCGGCGGTGGACATCAACCGCGACGGAAAGACGGAATACGTCTATGTCGGCGACTTGGACGGGCGCCTCTATCGGATGCCGTTGAGCTCCACCAGTACGACCTATTGGACGCTGAACGCCATCTACACGGATCGCTGCAACTACCCGATCATCACCAAGCCGGCGCTGTACCCGGATCCCGCTTCGGGCGGTCTGCCCGTGCGAGTCTTTTTCGGCACGGGCGGCGACGACCGGGCCCCGGCCGATCGTCCCTATGCCCTCATCGATTTGCGCGACGACGGCACCTCCCAGACGATCGAATGGTACATGGGCGACGCCGCCGAGACGGGCTTGGCTTCTTCGCTGCGCAAGGGATCGTTCGGGACGGGCGAGAAGGTCTGGGCCGATCCCGTCATTTCGGACAAAATCGTTTATTTCAGCACCTTGATGGGCAGTATCGAGAACGTCAATCCCTGCCTCAACTTGGCCAGCCTCGGCCGCCTGTACGCAAGATTCGTCCAATCCGTGGCCGGCAGCGTCCTCGGCGGCTCGGCCTTGAAGAGCTCCTCCGGAACCGCGGTCGAAAGCCTTCAGCTCGCCAGCAAGGCCCGCAAGGCCGTGACCATCGGCGAGCGGCAGAAGGCGCCGGGGTCCTATAAGCGCGAGGTCTACATCCAGGAATACGATTCCACGATCGAGCGTCTGGAGCAGCCCGTCGGGGCCCTCCTGCGGATCACCTCGTGGCGGGAGATATTCAAAGTTATCCGCTAGACGGTTCCATTTATTTCACTTTCAATCTGTGTGGCCTGCGACGCGGGGATTGGCCCGGCGGCTTCGGGTCTTTAACGCCTTTTCCCACCGATCTCCTTGGCGCCTCCGGAACTCCGCGTGTTTGTCCATTAAGGCTTCCTTGACCACCCACTCCGTCTCGTTCTCCTTGAAAGTCGCGTGCTCAAACATCCTCCGGCGGCCGCTGGCTTCCCTCGGAGAGAAGTGGAAAAAGGCTAGACCCTCGCGATTTCGCCGGTGCCAATCCCCACGCCGCCTCACCATCCCACACAGATTGGGGATTGAGTTATTTATTCCCAAGCAGATTCAAATACGTAGCGCCCCGAGCCGATGCGGATGATGGTCCGGCCAGATGCCGTCGCCGTCACGCCCGAGACGCCGGCGCTTTCCAACGCCGGCCGGCCGCCCTCCAGAACCGGGCCGGACGCGTGTCCGGGCCACTCCACCGCGGCGCTCGTATTCGGCGGAACCGTCAGCGCCAGCCGGAAGCGCTTCCCCTCGATCCGCCATTCCGTTTCGATCCGGCCCCGGACCGTCTCGATCGCGGCCCGGGCCCAGGTCAGTCCGCCGACGGGTTGAGGCCGAATGAGGATTTTCTTGAAGCCGGGGCCCTCCGGATCGCCGCCGATCCCGGCCACGTCGCGGTAAAACCACTCGATGATGTGGCCGAGCATGAAGTGGTTTTGGGACGAGGCCCGGCCCGCGTCCCAGGCTTCGGTCAGGCTGGTGGCTCCGGCCTTGAGCTGAAAGCCGTAGCCGGGCTTGTCCGAGCGGCTGTTCATATCGTAGACGACATCCGAACGGCCGCCGTCGGCCAGGGCCCGCAGAAGGTACCGGAACCCCACGTCGCCCGCAGTCAGGGCGTCGCCGCGCGACCGCACGTCCTTGACCAGGGCCTCCAGCACGGCCGCTTCCCGCCCGGGCGGGACGAGCCCCATGACCAGGGCGATGGACTGGGAGGCTTGCGATCCGGAGGCGTAGACTCCGGCGGCCGCATTGAAGAAGCGGGCGTTGAAGGCGGCCTTGACGGCCTCGGCCCGGGCGGCGAACGCCCGCGCTTCCTCGGGCCGGCCCAGGATTTCGGCCGCCTTGGCCAGGATCAGTGTGTCGGCGTAATGGAAGGCGGTCGCGGTCAGCGCCTTGGGCGTAAGCTGCGCCTCGCCGGGCGGCTTGGGCCCGATGTCGTACCAGTCGCCCAGGCCGTGCGAAACGATGCCGTCCACGGCCTTGGTCGACAGGTAGTCGACATAGCGCTTCATCCCGTTGTAATAACGCCGCAGGAGATCGGGATCGCCGGTCCATTCATACTGCTGCCAGGGCACGAGGACGAAGGCGCTGCCCCATTCCGGCGAGTCGCGGAACCCGCCCCTGAAGACCGTGTATTCGGGGGCGATGTCGGGAACCAGTCCGTCCGGAAGCTGGGAGTCGGCCATGTCGATCATGGTCTTGGCGAAAAGCCGGGACAGATCCCACTCGAAGCGCAGGGACGGCCCGTTGAGGTGATATTGCTCGAGCCAGCCCAGCTTTTCGCGGTGCGGGCAGTCCGTGACGAGACTCATCAGGTTCGAGCGCTGGGCCCAGCGGATGAGCGTCCGGATCCGGTTGAAGAGGTCCGAGGAGCAGGCGAACTCGCCGGCCGGCGCGGCCGAAGAGTGGACGACGATTCCCTCCAGCGAGACGATCACAGGCTGTTTGCCGCCCGGCTCGGCCGGCGTCCGTTCGACTTGCAGATAACGGGAACCGTGGTAGAAGAACTTGGGGACGTACGTTTCCGTTCCCGCCCCGTTCAAGGTGTATTGCCAGTAGGCCTCCCCGCCGCCGACCGACCCGCGATCGACCGATCCGTCCGCGGCCAGGAGCTCGGCCGGAATGATCCGCACCGACGATCCAGCCGGCCCTCGGACGACAAGTCGGGGCATGAGGGAGACGTTTTGGCCGAGGTCATAGACTTCCACACCGGGGCGCAGGGCCCGGGTCCCCACCGGATGGAGCGTCTCAATGGCCCGGATGGCAGGCGCGGCGGCGGCGGAACCGCGCAACGCGCCGCCGGGCCCGGGCAGGACGGCGGCCGCGGACCAGGCCGTGTCGCGGAAGCCGGGCTCGTCGAATCCGCGCGGGACGAGCCGGGCGTCGTAATCCTCCCCGCCGTATACGCAGGAGAAGGTGATCGGGCCGGGTGCCGTCCGCCAGGATCCGTTGCTGCCGACGAAATCGACCGCGCCATTGGCATATTCCAGCCGCAGCAGGGCGACGGCCTTGAGCGGGCCGAACGTGCCCTTGAACTTGGTGTAGCGGCCGCCGGTGACGTTGTAGAAGCCGTTGCCCAATAGAATCCCGATGGCGTTCGCGCCGGGACGCACCAAGGCGGTCACGTCATAGGTATCGTAGAGGCAGGTCTTGTCATATTTGGTCCAACCGGGAGAGAAAAGATACTCCCCGACCCGGCGGCCGTTGATCGTGGCTTCGTAGAAACCCAGCCCGCAGACGAACATGTCGGCCCGGACGAGAGGAGCCCGGACGGCGAACTCCCGGCGCAGCAGGCGAGTGGGGGCGGGCGGGGTTCTATCCGGTAGGGCGCCGATCCAGACGGCCCGCCATTCCCCGGGTCGCAGGATGCCCATCGCCCAGCCGGCCGATTCGCTCCAAGACGATTCCCGGCCGTCCTGGTCCCAGACCCGGACTCGCCAGGCCGCCCGTTTGAAGGAGGCGAGAGGCCAGCCGGCATAGGCGATGCCGACGGTATCACCCGAGTCGACTCTGCCGCTGTCCCAGAGGTCCGGCCGGTCCGCCGCCAGCATCTCGTGCCGCGAGGCGGCCTGGATCCGATAGGCGGTTTGGCGCAGGCCGCGTCCGTCTCCCGCGATCTTCCAGGACAGGCTCGGCAAGGGGGCGTCGATGCCGATCGGCTCCACGGCGCCTTGACAGCGGAGATCGACGGCCCGGATGTTACCGCCGGGCTCGGCTGCCGCCATCGGGGGAGCGATTTCGGCCGCGAGCGCGATAGAAAACCAGGCCGCCAGAAGGACGGCCGATGAAATAAAGACCACCCGGGAGTATCGGCGGGAGACGAGATGACGGATGAGGGGCATAAGAACCTCCTGATTCGATCGTTGATTTCCTATCACAGACAGGGGGAAAAGAGTAGCCCGGCGCAAGACGATAATATTTCGGGAAGGAATGCCGTCCGTCCGGCGTCCTAAGTTCTTGGGGAAAGCAGGCCCGAGATGCATCTCGGCATCGCGATAGTTCTAGCTCTTCTGGCCGGCGGTCCTTCGGCCGGTCGCTTGCCCGTGCCCGCGAACCGCCCCGCGGACGCTTTAACTCCGGCTCCGTCCGATTTGCGGTATGCGTTTCCGGTCGGCGACGTGCTGGTTTACGAGCGGGTCTTTGACACCGAAAACAGCCCGCTCGACCATCCGGACGTGAAATACACGGTCCACGAAGAGTGGCTGATCAAGACCGCGGTGGTCAACCGGAACAGCACCGCCGTCGGGACGGCCATCCAGGCCAATCGGACCAAGCTCCGTATCACTGGGCGTGCCGCCTTGGTCAGGGCCTTGGGCGAAAGCGACGCCGACAACATTCTGTCGCTTTATGAGCGGGCCGAGACGACGTCCGTCCGTTACCGGATCGTGGACGAATTCGGGCGGAGCCTGAACCGCAGCTACAGCCTGCAGGACGCCGCCTCGTTCGTCGTCTCGTCCATGAAAGGCCTTTTTATCCTTCCCACTCAGTCGATCTGGGAAGGATGGAGTACTACACCCTCGGGCGATCAGCCGATGGATATCGTCTATGAAGGCGTGAAGAAGGAAGGCTCGTCGTTCCAGCATGTTTTCAGCGGCCGGCACCCGGCCGGCTGGGCCCTCATGGCCGTCGATCGCGACCTGGGCCTGCCGGCCCGGTTCGAATATGCCGCCGATTACGGCGGCGCGGGCGAGCGGAGACGCGAACATGCCTCGGTGCGGCTCAAGGGCGTCCAACGGGACGCGTGGCACGCCTGGGACAAGGATCCGATGGTCGACCGGGCCTTGGTCCTGGGGGCCATCACCGATGCGGGGCTGACCTGCCGAGCCGGGATCATCAAGCGCTTTCTGGCCGGATCCGACGTCCAGGAGCAGAATCTGGCCGCGGCCTATTGCGCCCGCCGGGGCATCCCCGACGGACTGGACATGAAGCGCTACCTTTACGCCCGCAACCCGATCGTCCGATTCAACGCCGCCAAGGCGCTCTCCAAGTTCGGCGGCGACGCCCGCCCGCTCATCGCCAAGATCCGCGACGCGGATCCTTATGTCGCCCGCCGGGCGGCGGATTATTTCAACCACAGCACCGACGTTCTGCCGCCCGACAAAAAGTTCGTCTTTTGGGTTCTCCAGAATTGGCTGTACGAGGGAGGGGAGCTGCCCGATCTTTTCCAAGGGGATGAGGAATCCCTGCGCGATCTGCTCCGGTTTCTCAAGCCGGCCAACGATGCCGTGGGCGGCTGCTACCGGTACTACCTCCCCGGCGAGCCGACGGATTTTCGCCATCCCTATTATGTCTCTTTGCCCGAAGACTACGATCCGGCCGAGACTTATCCCATGATCGTCTATCTGGGCATGGGCGACGGCCGCGGCGATTTGGCCTTCCAGGCCATCTACAACGGCTTGCGGGCCGCCGGGGCCCTGTCCCATTTCATCCTGCTCGTGCCCCAAGCCGACGGCAAATGGTGGGATAAGGACGTCGAACCGGTCGTCAACCGGGTGCTCACGGCCGCCCTGAAAACGCTGTCCGTGGATACGAACCAGGTCTTCCTGGCCGGCAGCTCCAACGGCGGGATGGGGACGATCTACTTCGGAACCCGTCTGCCCGACCGGTTCGCCGGCCTGGCCGCGAATATGGGCTATCCGGTTGTCGATCGCCGATTCCTGGAGCAGCCGCAGAACCTGGAGGTCCTGAAGAATCTGACCAACGCCCGGGTCTTTTTAAGCCACGGCGCGCAGGACGATCAGGTGACTCCTGAGGGTGACCGCCGGACCGCCGACATCCTGCGCCAGGCGGACGGGCAAGTGACCCAGCGGGTCATGCCCGGACGCAAGCACAACATCGACATCCGCGAGGTCATCGCCGAAATTTTGGACGTCTTCGCGTCCGGGCGGCGGAACGCCTATCCCCGGCGCATCGACTTCGTTCTGGCCGACGCGGCTTATCCGCGCTGCTTCTGGATCGAGGCCGAGGGAGCCCCGGCCGGGGCCGAAATCCACGCTGCGGTTACCGGCAATACGCTCGTCGATCTGACCCGGGACGTCGTGGTTCGGGTCAACGGCCGGGAGGCCTATCGCGGCCCGGTCAAGCCCTCGGCCGACGACCTGCTGTTCTCCCTGGCCATGACCGCGGACGCCCAGGCCGCCTACGGCGCCTGCCTCGAGATTGATATGATCAATTAGCCGTCAATAAACCGCCTCAGGGAGGAGGCGGGGGAGGCGATTGGCCGAGCGCTCCCCCTGCCTAGAGGATTGATATGAAGGCTTTTTTCCTATAAACTCCGAAAGCGATTGCCGTTAATATTCTTCATGGGGGTACTATGAAAAAGATTTTTGCCCTGCTCGTTGTCATCGGCTTGGTCGCCACAGGATGTGCAACCCTGTTCAAGGGAGCATCCGAAGAAGTTCGGATGGAGAGCAAGCCCAGCGGAGCTGAGGTTTGGATTGACGGACAAAAGATCGGCACGACGCCGGTCTCACTCAAGCTCGAATCGAAGAAGACCTACAACATCGAATTCAAGCTTGACGGCAAGGCAAAAACCTTCCGGCTGACCAATCACATGGCGGCCGGATACTTGATTCTCGATATCCTGGCTGGCCTTGTCCCCGTCATCGTCGATGCGGCAACGGGGGCGTGGATGAAGCTCGACACCAACAACGTGATCGTCGATATCGACTGGCCGATGGACGCTCACCCTTCGCCGATTCAGTAAAGCAAAAAGCGCGTACCGGATTAGTTTGATTGTTTGCCTTATTTCTCTGCCTTGGGGCGCTATAAAGCGGGTGGCTGTTGTCAGCGCTTATTCGTGCCGTTGTGGAATAAGTCCGTCGATCCGCTCGATGACGTCGCATTCCAAAATGCGGTCGACGACGTCCAGCCCGGAGATGATCCGGGCGAAGACGGTGTAGTCGTGATCCAGCCGCGGGTTATCGACGACATTCACGAAGATTTGGGCGTCGCCGGTGTCCCGGCCGCGGGTCGAGATGCCCAGTGTCCCGCGGTCATGGGAAGCGAGCCCGAGCTCGTCCCGCAGGTACGGCCCGTCTCCCATAATCTCGTTGGCGCCGGGACTCCCGCCCTGGATGATGAAGTTGGGCACGATGCGGTGAAACGTCAGCCGGTTGTAATATCCGGCCCGGGCCAGCGTTGCGAACCGGGCTGCAGTCGCAGGCGCTTCGTCCGTGAGCAGCTTCAATTCAAAGACACCTCCGCCGGCCATGGTCACTTGAACGACGGCCGAACCAAGCTTTTCCACCTCCGCCATGCGGGCCCGAACAACCGAAATCGGCCGTGGGCGGACCTCCGGCTTGCGGCCCGTCCAACGCTCGACGATTCCGGCCGCGGAGGCCGCCACGGCGGGATCGAAGTCCGCGGCATAGGGCGCAATTCGGGTCGCCGCCGCGGGGGTGGCCAGCTCGCCGATCCGCTCCAGGAGGGCCAGCCGCGGGTCGCGCGATGTATCCCGTCTCTCGGCGGTCACCCTATCGAGGGCCTCGAGGAGGGCCGGAACCGCCGTTTCGGCGGCGGAGCTCTGCTTCAGGCCCCGGGCCGCCGTCTGGATGAGCTGATAGTCGGGCCGAGACAGAGAGGCGACGAGGAGGGCGTCGGCTTGATGGCCGATCAGGCCGACGAGAGCGGACAGGGCGGCTTCGCGGACATTGTCGCGCGGGTCGCCGGCCAGCCTTCGGAGGGCCGCCTCGTCCTTGAGCAGGCCGGCCGCGCGGGCGGCGTACATGCGGATGGGCCAGGCGGCCGCGGACTCGAAGGCGGGCAGAATCGGACGGGCGGCATCGGGTGCGATGCGGGCCAACGAAACGAGAGCGTGGGCGGCTGTGTGCCAGGCCGCGGCATTTGTCGGAAGCCCGCGGGCCGTCTTTTCCAAAAGCTCCCGAACCTGGTCCTTTGGCGCCGCGGCTTGGCCCAGAAGGTCCAAGGCCAGCAGCGCCGTATGCGGCCAGGAATCCCGGACGGCGGCGAAGGCGGGGGCGGTGTCGGCGGCCATCAGCCTCCGGCCGTAAACCCTTAGCGCTTCATAGCGGACCATCCCGGAGGTATCTTGAAGTCCGCGCCGGACCAAGCGCTCCACGGCTGCCGCGGGGATCGAGCCTTGCACTCGGCCGCTCAAGCCGGCCATCGCCAGCCGCCTCAACTGCTCGTCCGGGTCGGCGGCCGCGCTTTCGAAGACCGGCTCGTCGAGCCTGTTGGCCGAGGTCAGGGCTAGGAGAGCGAGCCGCCGGGCCCCGGCCGCGGTTTCCCGGGTTCGCGGATTCCAGCCGGGATCGGGCTTGGCGGATACGATGGACTTCATGGCGGCGACCAGCTCGGGTCCGGCCGGTCCCATACGGGCCTGCAGGCGAAAGAGCGATTCCGCCCCCTTGGCCGCGCCGTGGATGGCCGGCAGGCGGACGGGATCGAGCCTTGCGCCGATCTCTCCGATGACTGCGAGAAGGGCCTTTTCCGCGGCCCGGATCGAATCCACATCCCGGTAGGGAAGGCGGCCGATCGTTTGGGCCAGAGCGCCCCGGACGGCCGGATCCCGCTCGGAATCCAGCCGGGAGAAAAGCCGTGCTTGAGCCGCGGCGACGAAAGCGGTGTCGGCCTTGCGGCCGGTTTCCGGGGCGGGTCCGGCCGGTTTGAGAGCGTTTACGCTCTGGCCGATGGCATTAGCTGCTTCGGCCCGCACTGACGCATCGGGATCGGCGAGAAGCACGGCGATAGTCTCGCTTAAAGACGGCCGTTCCAGCCGCCCCAAAGCCCGGACGGCGATCCTCCGGATGTCCGCCTTCTGGTCTTTCAAAGCGGCGGTCAGCGCTTTCAGGGCGGCGGCGTCCGGAGCCCGGCTGTTCTCGGCTTCGAAGATCCCTTGCCGCAGGGCTTGTTCGGCTTGGAGGGCGTTGAGATTCTGGGCTTGCCCCGGGGAGGTCCCGAGAGAGAACGGGCCGAGCAGGACGGCGAGGATCAGGGCCGAGAGCGTTTTCTTCATGATCGGACTCCGATCTCCGGCATGGATGTCTTTGCGGCCGATTATATCAGCGTAGGCCGATTCCGGGAAAGCGGGGCCGTGTATCGTTGCGCGCCTTCGGCGGAAAGAGATGCTTTTGTCGTTGCGAGCCTTCGCCGCAGGCGAGGCGCGGCAACCTTTCATGTGCGGAATTTCTATTTCTTGAAGACCGCCGGCCGCAGGATGAAGACGTTTTCGTGCTCGAACTTCCCCTCGATCACGGTTTCCAGCTTATACCCGGCTTCGGCCGCCTCCTCGGCGACTTGTTGCCGGGTCAGATCCCGCATCCCCCTCTCAGTGTGGGCGGGAGACGGCTCGACCATGGCCACT
>JAPKZJ010000021.1 GCA_026393855.1 Candidatus Aminicenantes bacterium | reverse complement strand
TCATGCAGGCTCAGGTGGACGCGCATGCGGAGTTCCGCCCTCGCGGGGATTGTCGAAGCAACGTCCCGACGAGGACTGCGAAGCGCTGCAGGCGCCGAGCGGAGAAGCGCAAGGAAGGCGTGAAAAACCCGCGCCGCCGGGCCGAACACCATGGCGCCTTCCCGGAGATGGGAAAAGCCTCTTGATTTAAGGCAGCCGGACTGGCTACAATCATGAGAGCTTGATTCACCGCCGCCGCCCGACGCTCGCCCTCATCGCCGCCCTCGCGTCCCTCGTCTTCACCGCGGCGGGGCAAAGCCTGCCGCCCGCCGGCCAGGCCGACCCGCGGGCCGAAGTCTACAACCTGCGCTCGTACACCCACGCCAATTTCACCCGGCTGGTCTTGGACATAGGAGTTCTGCGCGAATTCGTATCCGCCGAGTCGAAGAAGGACGGCCTCCTCACCGTCGATATCCTGCAGGCGCGGCTCAATCCGATGGTGCCGACATCCGTCGTCCCCACAGGAGGCGATTACATCGGCGGCGTCCGGCTCCTCCAGAAGACGGCTACGACCGTACGCCTCACCGCCGCCGTCAACTTCGGCCGCATCAAGAGGACTCAGGTCTTTCCCCTCCAGGACCCGTTCCGGATCGTCGTGGACATCTACCCCCTGGGACCCGGCGAAGCCCTGGACGCCCCGCCGGCCAAGGTCACGCAGCCGGCCGAGCCCGCGGCCAAGAAGCCGCAGCCGGCGACACCGTCGGCCGCGGGCTACACCCTGGCCCGGCAGCTTGGGTTGGGGGTGCGGACCATCGTCATCGATCCCGGCCACGGCGGAATCGATCCCGGCTGCCTCGACGCCCAGGGCCACCTGGAGAAAGTGACGGCCCTGGATATCTCCCTGCGGCTCAAGGCCCTCTTGGCGGCCAACGGGAACTTCGATGTCATCCTGACCCGGGAGTCGGACATCCTCGTCCCGCTCGAGACGCGGACGGTGCTGGCCAACCAAAAAAAGGCCGACCTGTTCATCTCCATCCACATCAACGCCTTCGCCGACACCCGCCGCCGGGGCATCGAGACGTTCTACCTCAACTTCAGCCCCGACCCCCGGGTCAACGAGCTGGCGGCCCGGGAGAACGCCACGACCACTAAGACGATCGGCGAGATGGAGGCGATCATCAAGAAGCTGGTCGAGGCCAGCCGGGTGCTCGAGTCGCGCGAGCTGGCTCAGAAAATCCAGGGCAATCTGGTACAATACCTCTCCCGCTCCTACTCCGACGTCAAGGATCTGGGGACGCGGGGCGGCCCGTTCTGGGTCCTCATCGGGAGCGCCATGCCGGCCGTCCTGGTCGAAGTGTCGCACTTTTCGAACCCCGGGGAGGCGGCCCGCCTCCTCGACGCGGCCTACCGCCAAAAGGCCGCCGAGGGCATCGCCGAGGGCATCCTGGCGTACCGGAAATCGCTGGGCAAAGGATGACGACATGAACAGACGCGCATTCCTTAAAGATATCGCCGCCGGAAGCCTGGCCGCGGGCGCCGCCTCGCGGCTCCTGGCCGGGGGCGCCATGGCTGCTCCCGACCTGGCCTTCGTCCAGGGCGAATCCCCCGCCGCCATCACCAAGGCCGCCATCGAGGTCTTGGGCGGTATGGCCAAGTTCGTGGCCAAGGGCGACGTGGTTATGATCAAGCCGAACATCGGATGGGACCGCACCCCCGAGATGGCGGCCTGCACCAATCCGGAGGTCGTCCGGGCCCTCATCGAAATGAGCCTGTCCGCCGGGGCCAAGAAGGTCGTGGTCATGGACAACACGACCAACCAGGCCCAGCGCTGCTACGCCCGCTCGGGCATCCAGGCCGCGGCCAAGGCGGCCGGGGCCGAGGTGCCGTTCATCAACCCCCGCCGGGTCAAGAAAATGGCCATCAAAGGCGAGTGGCTCAAGGAGTGGGACGTCATCCAGGACTTCGTCGAAGCCGATAAGCTGATCAACGTGCCCATCGCCAAGCACCATAGCCTATGCCGCGTGACCATGGGCCTGAAAAACTGGCTGGGGGCCATCGGCGACCCGCGCAACCAGCTCCACCAAAAGCTCGACGAGGCCATGGTCGACCTGCACGGATTCTTCAAGCCGACGCTGACGGTGCTGGACGCCTACCGCATCCTGATCCGCAACGGCCCGCAGGGCGGGAGGCCGTCGGACACCAAGCTGCTGAAGACGGTGGTCGCGGGGCGCGACGGCGTCGCCGTCGACGCCATGGGCGCGACCTTCTTCGACATCGCCCCGGCCGACCTCGTCTACCTCAAGCTGGCCTCCCAGCGCGGCCTGGGCCGGATCGACCTGGAGAAGATGGCCATTGAAAAAAGAACGATCTAGGAAACACCGCGCCCTGCGCGCTCTGCGGATCCTCAGCCAGGCGGGCTTTTTCGGACTCTTCCTGTGGCTCTTTTTCTCGGCCCACTTCGCCGGCCAGGACTACATCGGCAACGTTGAAATCTTCTTTCATTTCGACCCCCTGATCGCGGCCGCGGTCGCGATCGCCGCCCGCACGCTCCTGGCGGCCTTCGCCTGGGCGGCGGTGACCCTGCTCGTGACCGTGCTCTTCGGCCGGGTCGTCTGCGGCTGGGTCTGCCCGCTGGGAACCGTCCACCAGGCCGCGAGCTGGCTTTTCCGGGTGACCAAGCTGCGGCGCCCGCGCAAGCCGGCCGAGGGCGGGCTGGCCTGGAAATACCTCGTCCTCGCTTTTGTCCTGGTCAGCGCTGTCTTCACCCTCGACCTGCTGGGCTACTTTGACCCGCTGACCTTTCTGACCCGGACCCTGGCCACGAGCACCGTGCCGGCCTTCGCCCAGGGGGCCCAGATGGCCATCGGGGGAGCGTATGGCGCCGGGCTCGGCTCGGTCGGCGACAAGCTGACCCAGGTGATCGAGACGATGACCCTCAATGCGACTTTCCGCGGCGGGTTCTTCATCGGGCTCGTCTTTCTCGCCTTCCTGCTGCTCAACGCGTGGCGGGAAAGATTCTGGTGCCGCTATCTTTGCCCCACGGGCGCTTTTCTCGGGCTGGCCTCGCGCTTCAATCTGTTCAAGCTCAAAGTGGACGAGCAGAAGTGCATCAAGTGCAACCTCTGCTCGATCCACTGCCAAACCCAGGCCAAGCCCTTCCCGATCGGCGAGTGGAAGAGCTCGGAATGCGTCTACTGCGAGACCTGCGCCGCGATCTGCCCGACCAAGGCCATCACCTTCCCGACGCGGTTCAAGCCGGAGCGGACCCCGGCCGTGGATCTGACCAAGCGCAAATTGCTTCTGGCGTCGGCGCTGGCTTTCTTCAGTGTGCCGTTCTTCCGCATCACCCAGGCCCGCAAGCGGGCCTCGGAAAAGCTGCTGCGACCGCCGGGGGCCTTGCCCGAGCCCGAGTTCCTGGCCAAGTGCGTCAAGTGCGGGGAGTGCATGAAAGCTTGCCCGACCAACGCCCTGCAGCCCGCGCTTTCCGAGGCCGGGCCGGAGGGGCTGTGGACGCCGGTCCTGGTGCCCAAGATCGGGTACTGCGAGTACTACTGCTCGCTCTGCTCCCAGGTCTGCCCCACCGGGGCCATCAAGGAGCTGACGATCCCGGAGAAGACGCAAGTCAAGATCGGCACGGCCTGGATCAACAAGAACCGCTGCCTGCCCTACTTTCTGGGCCGGCCGTGCATCGTCTGCGAGGAGCACTGCCCCACTTCGCCCAAGGCGATCAAATTCATCGAGTACGAATCCAAGCGGCCGGACGGAACGACGCTGATTCAGAAAGCTCCGGTCATCGACCTCGAGATGTGCATCGGCTGCGGGATCTGCGAGAACAAGTGCCCGGTCATGGACGATCCGGCGATCTACGTGACGAGCGTGGGCGAGCAGCGCTCTAAAGAAAACCGGTTACTGCTGGATATATAAAAAATAGGGGTACAGTATACGTAATTCCCTATTTCCCAGCTTGTCCTCGCTCCTTCACATCGAGGTACGAACCCGGATTGCCTTCCTCTTCGTCCGAATTGCAGGCTGGCTCGCTTATTCGGCTTTTTATCCGGAGTGATTGGGGGCGGTACCTAATCCGACAGAATCAGCCGCCATCCCCAAATATTCATATTATTTAAGCCGGCTTCATTAGCAGAGGGCGAAAGGCATTATCGCTGTCCCCCTGGGGGCCGCAGGTCCGAATTCACTCCACGCTAAACCGATGGCTGAGAATTCCAGTCCTCATTCGGCGTCTTTATTAAGTCAGGGGAAATCAAACGCTATGCCCCGCTTAGCTCGATTAATCATCCCGGGTATTCCCCATCATCTGACTCAGCGCGGCAATCGGCGGCAACGGGTGTTCTTTTCCGAGGAGGACAAAAGCTATTACTTAAAAATTCTTCGCGACAACCTGGAGGGGACAGGGCTTCGCATCCTCGGGTATTGTCTCATGGACAATCATGTCCATCTTATTTCCACGCCGAGTCTCAAAGACGAATTCGCGCATGTGCTGGGAGAGACACACCGGAAATACACCACAATCATCAACACCAGGGAAAAATGGAAGGGCCACCTGTGGCAGGAACGCTATTGGTCGTTTCCCCTCGACGCTCCCTATCTCTATAGAGCCGTTCGCTATGTGGAACTCAATCCCGTTCGGGCCGGAATCACCAAGGACGCCCAAGGCTATAGATGGTCAAGCGCACGAGGCCATCTTTGCCTAGGCGAGGATCCGATTATTGATCTCGATGGAAGCATGCCGATCGCGGAGAATTGGGCCGCCTATCTGAAAGAAGACGAGGACTCCGGCTTTCGCGACGAGCTTCATACCCATGAAAAGACGGGACGCCCTCTCGGAGATGAAGATTTCATCGCAAGATTAGAGGCGTTGACGGATCGTCGTCTAGCAAAGGGCAAGCCGGGCCGGCCGAAAAAGGAAAGGCCGATCCTGGAAACCGAGATCGACCTCTTTCGAGATCCAAATAAATAGGGATTTACGTATACTGTACCCCTATTCTTTTAAGGCTTTTCGCAGCTCGTCTTTGAGGGCGGGCAGAATCTGGAAGACATCCCCCACGATCCCGTAGTCCGCGATCTTGAAGATGGGCGCTTCGGCGTCCTTGTTGACGGCGACGATGACCTTGGCCGACGACATCCCGGCCAGGTGCTGGATGGCCCCGCTGATGCCGAAGGCCAGGTAGAGGTTTGGGGACACGGTCTTGCCGGTCTGGCCGACCTGGTGGGCGTGGCCGATCCAGCCCGAATCCACGGCCGCGCGCGAAGCGCCGACGGCCGCTTTGGGCAGGATCGCAGCCAGCTCGCGGAGCAAGGCAAAGCTTTCCGGAGCCCGCAGGCCGCGGCCACCCGAAACCACGATCTCGGCCTCGGCCACATCAAGCTCGGCCCCGTCGGCGCCCTGGATCTCGACCACCTGCCCGTTATCGGCCCCGGCCGGCAAAGCGACGGCGATCTTGACGACCTCGCCCGCGGCAGCCATTTCGGCAGCCCTAACCGATCCAGCCGCCGCGGCCGGGATTGTAAGGGAGGCCGCCGAGGAGGAGACGAACACGTTGGGCCGCAGTGTGACAAGAGCGGGTACGGAGGAGAGCGCCAGGGTCAAGAACGCCTTGCCGGCATAGATCGGCCGGGTGAAGACAAGCCGCCCGTCCCGGACTTCGATCTTGACGCAGTCGGAAGCCATAGCGACGCCGAGCCTGGCCGCCAGCCGCGGGGCCAAGTCTCTGCCCAAGGCCGTGGCCGGGAAGAAAACCGCGGCGGGCGCCTCGGCGCGAACCAGATCGGCCAACACGGCCGCATAGGCCGGCGCGCCGTAAGCGGCCAAACCGGGGTTGTCCAGAAGAAAAATTTTGGCCGCGCCTGCCGCCGCCAATTCGGGAGGGAACGAGTCCAGGCCGGCCCCGACGACTACGGCCGACGCCGGAACGCCCAGCTCGGCCGCCCGGCGCGAAGCCTCGCCCAACGCTTCGAGCGAGCTCTTCTTGATCTTGCCTTCGCGGGTCTCGATATAAGTCAGGATCATGCCCTTTCTCCTCAGATGACCTTGGCTTCGTCCCGCAGCAGCCGGACGAGCTCGCGGGCCGCTTCCTCGGGAGTCCCCCCGATCATCCGCCCGCCCGCCTTGGCCGGCGGCGTCTCCAAGCCCAGGACGTCGACCAGCGGCGCGATATCTTCGGCCGATAGGCCCAGCTCGGCCGGGGTAACGGCGGGGATGGTCTTCTTCTTGGCCGCCATGATGCCCTTGAGCGTCTCGTAGCGGGGCTCGTTAAGGCCCTTTTGAGCCGAGACGACAGCCGGCAGAAGGAAGGCGACTTTCTCGACCGCGCCTTCGATCTCGCGTAGGGCCGTCCCGGACCGGCCCTCGATAAGCAGCTTGATGACGACCGTAGCCTGCGGCCAGCCCAGGAGCTCGGCCGTCATGGCCGGGACCTGGGCGTTATCCGCGCCGACGGACAGGCGGCCGAACAGAAGAAGGTCGGCGTCGGCCCAACGGGTCCTGACGGCCGCGGCCAGAATTCTGGCGACGCGCAAGCCGTCGTAGGTCTCCTTGCGGTCGTCCTTGATCAGGAGGGCCTCGTCGACCCCCATGGCCAGGCATTTGCGCAGCACGATCAGGGACTCGTCGCCGCCCAGGCTGACGGCCGTGACCTTGCCGCCTTGGGCCTCGCGCAGGCGCAGGCTCTCCTCGATGGCATATTCGTCGTTGGGGCTGATGATGAAGTTCAGGCCCTCCTCGACGACGCTCGCCGTTTCATGCTGGAGCCGAATCCGCGATTCCGTATCCGGAACTCTTTTAACAAAAACCACGATGTTCATGCCTTGCTCCTAAGATGATCCGGCGCGAAGAGGAAATTCTTACTCTTCGAAACGGCGAAAGACGAGACAGCCGTTCGTCCCGCCGAAGCCGAAGGAATTCGACATGGCATGGATGATCTCGGCCGGACGGGCGGCGTTGGGCACATAGTCCAAGTCGCATTCCGGGTCGGGCGTCTCGTAGTTGATGGTCGGGGTCATGATCTGGTGCTTGAGGCAGAGGGCCGCAATGCCGGCTTCGACGCCGCCGGCGGCGCCCAGCAGATGACCGGTCATCGACTTGGTCGAGTTCAAGCCCACTTTGTAGGCGTGGCCGCCGAACAGGCGCTTGACGGCCGCCGTCTCGATGCGGTCGTTGAGCTGAGTGGATGTGCCGTGGGCGTTGATGTACTGGATATCCTCCGGCGCCAGGCCGGCATCGTCCAGGGCGTGCTTCATGACCCGATAGGCGCCCTCGCCGTCTTCGGCCGGGGCGGCCGGATGGTAGGCGTCTCCGGTCATGCCGTAGCCGACGACCTCAGCATAGATCTTGGCCCCGCGCCGCAAGGCCGCGCCGAGCTCCTCCAGCAGGACGATGCCCGCCCCTTCGCCGATGACGAATCCGTCGCGGCCGGCGTCGAACGGTCGGGAGGCCTTTTCGGGAGCATCGTTTCTTTCGGACATGGCCTTCATGGCGCAGAACCCGGCGACGCCGAGGGGCGTGACGGGCGCCTCGGCCCCGCCGGCGATCATGATGTCGGCGTCGCCCCGGGCGATCAGCCGGCAGGCCTCGCCGACGGCGTGGGTTCCGGCGGCGCAAGCGGTCACCGTGGCCGAGTTGGGGCCGCGGGACCGGTAGCGGATGGAGATCTGGCCGGCCGCCTCATTGATGATCGTGGCGATGAGGAAGAAGGGCGAAACCCGGCTGGGCCCCCTCTCCAGCAGGACTTTGTGCCACTCCTCGATGGTGCCGATGCCGCCGATGCCCGAGCCGACAAGCACGCCGGCCCGGTCGCCCTCCAGGCGGGCCGGCGGGATGCCGGCATCCTCCACCGCGGCCTGGGCCGCCGCCATGGCGAACTGGATGAAGCGGTCCATCTTGCGGACTTCTTTTCGCTCGATGAAGTCGAGCGGCTGGAAGTCGCGGACCTCGGCGGCGATGCGGGTGGCGTGGCGCGAGGCGTCAAAGCGGGTAATCGGTCCCGCTCCGCTCCGCCCCGCGACCAGGGCCTCCCAGGACTTTTGCGTCCCCGTCCCCAAGGGGGTCACTAGGCCGACCCCCGTTATGACAACCCGTCTTTCGTTGGTTTTCTGGTGATCTCCCGAATTACTTGACATGGCCGACAATGTAATCCATCGCCTTACCGACGGTGGTCAGCTTCTCGGCGTCCTCGTCCGGGATGTCGAGGCTGAATTCGTCCTCCAAGGCCATCACCAGCTCGACGGTGTCCAGGGAGTCCGCGCCCAGGTCTTCGATGAACGAGGCTTCTTCTGTGATCTGGTCTTCGCCGATGCTCAGCTTGTCCGCCACGATCGCCTTAACTTTCTTCAGCAGTTCATCTCTTTCCATGGTGAAACCTCCTCAAAGATTTGTACAAAGATGGCTACATATACATCCCGCCGTTAATATTAAGAACTTGGCCGGTGATGTATGCGGCGTCCTCGGAGCAGAGGAATCGGACGGCGCGGGCCACGTCCGCGGGCTCGCCGAAGCGCCCCATGGGTATGACATCGCGAAATTTCGTTTTGACGTTTTCGGGCAGGGCCTCGGTCATGGCCGTCGCGATGAAGCCGGGGGCGACACAGTTGACGGTCACGTTGCGGGCGGCCGTCTCGCGGGCCAGCGACTTGCTGAATCCGATGAGCCCCGCTTTGGAGGCGGCGTAGTTGGTCTGCCCGGCGTTGCCCATCTCGCCGGCGATCGAGGACAAGTTGACGATCCGGCCGTAGCGGGCCTGCAGCATCGGCCGCACGACGGCCTTGGTCAGGTTGAAGACGCCCTTCAGGTTGACGGCCATGACGGCGTCCCACTCTTCCTCTTTCATCCGCATAAAGAGATTGTCGCGGGTGATGCCGGCATTGTTGATGAGGTGATCGATCCGGCCGAAGCCCTTGAGCACCGCCTCGACGACGGCGGCGGTTTGGTCGGACTTGGTCACGTCGGCCGGGAAGGCTTCGGCCCGGCCGCCCTCGGCGACGATGGCCCGGGCCACGGCCTCGAGCTTGTCCTTCTGGACGTCGAGCAGGGCGATCGCGGCGCCGTGGCGGGCGAACTCCCGGGCGATGGCCTCGCCGATGCCCTGGGACGCCCCGGTTACGACCGTGACGCGATCTTGGAAGATCATCCTCATCTCCTGGGGCGATCGGAAAGGACGTCCGTCCTCATGCGCGGACCGACCCGGGTCCGGTTCAATCCGCCGCGGCCTTGACGACCTGGCGGCTGCGGTGGTAGCCGCACTCCGGGCAGGCCTTGTGGGGGAGCTTCGGCGTTCCGCAATTGGAGCAGACCGAGAACGACGGGACGGTCAAGCCGTCATGGGCGCGGCGGCGTCCCTTGCGGGAATGGGAATGTCGGCGTTTGGGGTTGGGCATGAGCCTATCTCTTGTCTTTCATTAGAGTTTTGAGCTTATCCAGGCGGTCGTCGAATTCCTTGATCAGGCAGCCGCACTCGCCGTCCTTGCGGACCTTGCCGCAGACGGCGCAGATGCCTTCGCAGGACTCCGCGCACAGCGGCTTGATCGGGAACGTCAGGTTCAGCTGCTCCAGGGCCACCTCCCGGAGGTCGATCTGGCGTCCTTGATAAAACAGCGTGTCGGCGTCTTCGTCGTCGAGCTCGTCCTTGAGCTCATGCACGCCCGCGTGCTCGTCTTCGGGCAGATAGACCAGATCGAACCGGGAGTCGACCGGGAACTCGAAGGGCGACAGGCACCGGCTGCAGACGAAGCTCAGCCGGGTCGTGACGCGGCCCGTGATCCAGACCTCGTCCCCGACCCGTTTGACCGTCATATCGGCATGGACGGATTCCAGGAAAACGGCTTCCTCGTCGACCAGCTCCAGACTCGGAAAGTCGAAGTTCCGGCTGACGGTTAAACCGTCTTTCGGCAGTCTATCTATATCAATTACCATCGGTTGGGTCCTTTAAAGCCCCGTAATTATACCAATTCAGCTTCGAATGTCAATCGAGGGAAGAAACTTGAATCTTAGGCCCCCCCCCTCTATAATGCCATCAATGAAAGGGATCAGCAGCGAATTCGTCCGCCGCGGTACCAGCCTGATCGTCCAGACTCAGGATGTGCCCGGCGCAACAAGTTATATCGAAACGCTGATCTATAGCTCCGGCCGGTTGATCTACTCGAGAAGGAAAGCCTTGCCTTCGCTCCGCCTGTCGGCGTCCTGGCCGGATCAATTGAACAAGCTCCTGACGGACGTCCATGGCATGGTCCTCGAAGACCTGGCGGCCGGCCGGCTCGACCGCTATCTCCCCGGACCGAGCTTATGACCGAAAAGACCCTCTATCTTATCGACGGCAGCTCGATCCTCTACCGATCGTATTACGCCATCCGTCGCCTCTCCAACGCGCAGGGGTTCCCGACCAATGCGATCTACGGCTTCATCGTCACTCTGCGCAAGATTCTGGCCGCGGCCAAGCCGGACCTGCTGGGCATCGTTTTCGACACCCCGGGCCCCAAGATGCGGAACGAGATCTACTTGGATTACAAGGCCCAGCGCAAGCCCATGCCGGAGGACCTCATCTGCCAAGTGCCCCGGCTCAAAGAGGTCCTGACGGCTTTCCGGATCCCGCTGTTCGAGAACGCCCGCTACGAAGCCGACGACGTGCTGGCCAGCCTGGCCGTCCGGGCCGCCGCCGGCGGCATGCACACCGTCATCGTCACGACCGACAAGGATCTCTTCCAAGTCGTCAACGCCTCGACCTCAATATACAATCCGTCCAAAGACATTCTGTTGGACGCCGCCAAGGTCAAAGAATTCTTCGGCGTCGAGCCCTCGCAGGTCGTCGACGTCCTGACCCTTTGGGGCGACCCCACGGACAACATCCCGGGCGTCCCCGGCATCGGCGAGAAGACGGCCAAGCAACTGATCGCCGAGTTCGGGTCGCTCGAGGCGCTGCGGGCCAACTTGGACAAGGTCAAGAACGAGCGGGTCCGGACCGCCATCCGGGATAACGGCGACAAGCTCGAGATGAGCCGCCGGCTGGCTCTCATCGAGAGCGGCCTCGATCTCGAGTTCGACCCAGAGGCGTTCAAAATCGAGGAGCCCGACCGGGACGCGCTGGCCCGGCTTTTCAAGGAATTCGGGTTCGGCTCGCTCCTGGCCGAGCTCGGCGCGCCGCCGCCGGTATCGCCGTCGGCCCGAGCCTATGCGGCCATTCTGGACGAGCCCGGCCTGCGGGCCCTCGTCAAGCGGATCCGTCGGGCCGGCGCCGTTTCGATCGACACCGAGACCGACAACATCTTCCCCACCCGGGCCCGGCTGGTGGGCTTCTCGCTCGCCGTCGAGCCGGGAGAGGCTTTCTATATTCCCCTGCGGCACGCCTACATGGGGGCGCCGGACCAGATTCCGATCGATCGGGCTTTGGCCATCGTCCGCGGCGTCCTGGAGGATCCGGCGATCCGGAAGATCGGCCAGAACATCAAATACGACCTGATCGTGCTCGAGCGCGAGGGCCTCCGCCTGCATGGCCTCGACCTGGACACCATGGTGCTGTCCTATTTGCTCGAGCCGAATTGGGGCAAGCACAACCTGGACCGCTTGTCGCTGGCTTATTTGGGGGAAGCATCCATCCCCTTCAAAGAGATCGTCGGCAAGGGCAAGTCCGAGATCACGATGGATCTCGCCCCGGTCGAGACGGTGACGCCGTACGCCTGCCAGGACGCCGACTTCGCCCTCGACTTGAGCCGCCGGCTCTGGACCAAGGTCGAAGCCGCAGGCCTCGATCGGGTCTACCGCGACCTGGAGCAGCCGCTGATCGGGATCCTGGCGGAAATGGAAGCGCTCGGCGTCCGGATCGACGTTCCAGCCCTGCGCGAGATCGGCGCCGGCATGGAAGCGGACCTGCGCCGCCTTGAAGCGGACATCCACGCCCAGGCCGGCGCGGCCTTCAACATCAATTCGCCGAAGCAGCTCGGCGATGTGCTGTTCCACAAGCTCCAGCTGCCGATGACCCGCAAGACCAAGGGGACGGGCAGCTTGTCGACCGCCATCGATGTCCTGGAGGGGATGGCCGACAAGCATCCCATCGTCCGCCGGGTGGTCGAGTACCGCCAGATTGCCAAGCTCAAATCGACCTACGCCGACGCCCTGCCGGCCCTCGTCGACCCGGCCACGGGCCGGGTCCATACCTCTTACAACCAAACCGTCGCGGCCACAGGCCGGCTGTCGAGCTCGGACCCCAACCTGCAGAATATCCCGGCCCGCGGCGAGACGGGAGCCCGCTTCCGGCGGGCCTTCATCCCGGCCGAGGGCTTCCTCTTCCTGGCCGCCGATTATTCGCAGATCGAGCTGCGGGTTCTGGCCCACATGTCGGGCGACCCGGGGCTGGTCGAGACGTTCCGGCGCGGCGCGGACATCCACCAGGAGACCGCCGACCGCGTCTTCGGAGCGACGGCGGGGCTCTTCCGGAACGAGGCCCGCCATCGGGCCAAGATCATCAACTTCAGCATCATTTACGGCACCTCGGCTTTTTCCCTGGCCAAGCAGCTCGAGACATCCTCGGCGGAAGCCCAGCGCGTCATCAACGCCTACGAAGCGACCTACCCCGGGGTCAAGGCCTTCCTGGAGAACGAGGTCGAGAAGGCCCGGGCGACGGGAACATCCGTGACCCTGTTCGGGCGCCGGCGGCAGGTTCCCGAGCTCCGGGCGGCGGACCGCGTCTCGCGGGACGCCGGCCGCCGGATCGCCCTCAACACGCCGATCCAGGGGACGGCGGCCGACTTGATGAAGAAGGCCATGATCGACGTGCGGCGCGGCATCGCGAAGCGCGGCCTGCGCTCCCGGATGATCCTCCAAGTCCACGACGAGCTCGTCTTCGAAGTCGCGCCCGACGAGCGCGAAGCCATGGGCGGGCTCGTCCGCGAGGCCATGGAAAACGTGATGGACGGAGCTCGGACTCCCTTGGAAGGGGACCCTTTATCGGGGTCCCCCTCCAACGCCCCGCCGCCAAAATGGCGGCGGAGCTGCTACCCCTCCAAGGTGCATAACCCGTTAGAATTCCATCCTATGTTTTCGGAGCCCGTGGGTTTTTGATCTTCCCCCGATTTTGTAGACACCCAGTTAAGATGGGATCGTAGCATTAGCATACTCTGCCGGCGTCAGATACTGCAACGTCGAGTGCCGACGCTGCCGGTTGTAATAGACCTCGATGTAATCGTAGATCTTCCACCTCGCCTCGTCCTCCGTCTGGAACCGCTCCCGATGCACCAACTCGCTTTTCAAGGTGCTGAAGAACGACTCCATGGCCGCGTTGTCATAACAGTCCCCGCGGCTCCCCAGACTCAGCCGGATGCCGTGGCGAGCCAGAAGACGACTCATTCGCAGGCTTCGATACTGCCCGCCTCGGTCCGAGTGGAACACCAGATTCTTCTCCGGGGGATGACGAAGCAGCGCCTGGTTCAGTGCGGCCAAGACGAGCTCTTGCCCGATCCGCCGATCCAACGTCCAGCCAACGACCTCCCGGTTATAGAGATCCAGCACGACCGCCAGATACAGCCACCGCTCCTTCGTCCAGATGTAAGTAATGTCCGAGGCCCAGATCCGGCCCGGGCCATCCGCATGGAAGTTGCGCTGCACCAGATCCTCCGCCTCGACCAGCCCGCCGGGCTTCGTCGTCACTTTGAACGCCTTCTTCGTCTGAGACTGGATTCCCGCCTCGTGCATCAGCCGCGCCACCCGGTTCTCCCCGCAGCGAAGACCTTGGGCTCGAAGCTCGGCCGTGATCCGCGGCGAGCCGTACAGTTTGCGGCTCCGGCTCCAGATCATCTGGATCTGGGTCCGCAGTCGTTCGTTCTCCTGGCTTCGTGGACTCGCCGCCCGGCCCCGATAGGCATAGTAGCCGCTCCGGTTGACCCCCAACACCTCACTCATCTTCTCCACCGTATAACCGGAGCCGTTTTCGGCCATGAATCGATACTTCATCAGGGGTGTTTGGAGAAGATGGCCAAGGCTTTTTTTAAGATCTCCCGTTCCTGTTCCAGGTCCGCTACCCGGCGTTTGAGATGGTGGAGCTCTGCCTCCTCGGGCTTCATCCGGCCATGCCCCGGGAAGGCGTGTTCCTGGTCCTCCAAGTACTCTTTCTTCCACCGGGTCAGCATGTTGTCGGTGATCCCCAGGTCGCGGGCCGTGCCGGCGATCGTCTGCCCGTTCTCGACCACTAGCCGGACCGCTCCTTCCTTAAAGGCTCGATCATACCGCCGTCGTGTCTTCCCTTCGCTCATCCTAGACCTCCTCGTTGGAATGTAATCCACTCTTATCTGAGTGTCTAGGATTTCGGGGGAAGATCATTTGCCCCCTTCACCCCTCGTTTGCCCCCTTCACCCCTCGCTCCGGTCAAAGAGTTTTTCGGAACGATAAAATCGTTATTAAAAAAATAAAAATCGTGGCCTAAATCATTGCGTCCTTATTTGACCTGTGCCAAAATGACCCAAGACGGCGGGAACCACTTGCCGTCCAGTCGGCCCCGGAGAGGCCTCCGGGAAAAAGAAGGCACGGGAGAAATTGAAGTGGCCCCCGCGAACATCGTCCGGGAATCCGGCCTGCCCCCAGACCCTACCTTTGTCTTTTTGTCCGAGCTGATCGGGCGGACGGTGGCTTCGCCCGAAGGTCCGATCGGCCGGCTGGCCGATCTCAAGATCGCCTTGGGCGATCCCTTTCCCCGGGCCGCGGCCCTGGTCCTGCGGCGGCGGAGGAAAAAACAATTGTACGAGCTGGACTGGAGCGACGTCGAATACTGCGCGGATCGGACGATCACCCTCAAGCCCGGAGCCGCCGGACGCCTGCGCCCGCTTGAGGTCGGCCGAGACGAGCTCCTGCTGCGCGACGATCTGCTGGACAAGCAGGTTGTCGACACCTTGGGCGCCCGCATCGAGCGGGTCAACGACGTCCATCTCCTGATCGTCAAGCGCGACCTTCGGGTCGTCCATGTCGATTTCGGAGCCCGCGGCCTGCTGCGCCGCTTGGGCTGGCTGAAAAGCATCGACCGGGCCACCGCCTGGCTCTTCGCCTATCAAATCGAAGAGCGCATGATCTCCTGGAAGTTCATCCAGCCCCTGCTGGCCGATCCGGTCAAGGGCAGCCTCAAGCTCAACGTCACCGCCCGCAAGATCCACGAGCTCCATCCGTCCGACCTGGCCGACATCATCGAGGAGCTCGACTCGGTCAACCGCTCGTCGCTGTTCCGGTCCCTCGACCTGCAGACGGCGGCCCTGACCCTGGAAGAAGTCGACGACCCCAAGCTGCAGGCCTCGCTGATCGATACCGCCCCCGCGGAGCGGGCCTCGGACATCCTCGAGGAGATGGCTCCCGACGAGGCGACCGACATGTTAGCCGACATGCCCGAGGAAAAGCAGCGCCGCCTGATCGGAACCATGGACGCCCCCTCGCGGCGGGCGGTGCTGGATCTGCTCCGCTTCAAGGAAGGCACGGCCGGCTCGATCATGACCAAGGATTTTTTCGCCGTCGGCCGCGGCACGACCGTCGAGCAGGCCATCGGCGAATTCCGCAAGCTGACTTGCCCGCTCGAATCGGTGGCCTATATCTATGTCAACGATCCGGGCGGCCGACTGATCGGGGTCTGCACGCTCCGCCACCTGCTCGTCGCCGATAAGGACGCCGCCCTGGGCGCCCTGATGAATCCCCACCTGATCACCGTCGAGCCCGACGAGAAGGTCGACGACGTGACGTCGCTCTTTCGCAAGTACAAGTTCCTGGCCCTGCCCGTCGTGGACGGCGAGCGCATCCTGCAGGGGCTCATCACCCTGAAAGACATCCTGCAGGAAGAAATCGAGGAATAAGGAGCCGGCCATGCCCCGACGCCCGTTCAAGCTCCGGCTGCGCGGCCTTTTGCTTTTCCTGGCCGTGGCCGGCCCGGGCATCATCACCTCCAACGCGGACAACGACGCCGGCGGCATCGCCACCTACTCGATGGCCGGAGCCCATTTCGGCAACGGCCTGCTCTGGTCGCTCCTGCCGATCATGCTGGCCTTGATCATCGTCCAGGAGATGAGCGCCCGGATGGGGGTCATCACCGGCAAGGGCCTGTCCGACCTGATCCGGGAACGGTTCGGCGTCCGCATCACGGTCTACCTTCTGGCCGCCCTGGTCCTGACCAATTTCGGCAACGTCATCGCCGAGTTCGCCGGCGTGGCCTCGAGCCTGGAGCTGTTCTCCGTCTCCAAATACATCTCGGTCCCGCTGGCCGCGGTCATCGTCTGGCTATTGGTGGTCAAGGGCAGCTACCGCTCGGTGGAAAAAATCTTTCTCTACGCCTGCGTCTTCTACGTCACCTACCTGGTGGCGGGCTTCCTGGCCAAGCCGGACTGGGCGGTGGTCGGCCGCAGCCTGATCACGCCCCGCTTCGAGATGTCGGCCGGCAGTCTAGGCATGATTATCGGCCTGGTCGGCACCACCATCGCGCCCTGGATGCAGTTCTACCTGCAGGCTTCGATCGTGGAGAAGAACATCGCCGTCAAGGACTACAAGATGTCCCGGCTGGACGTCATCGTCGGCAGCGTCGTCGTCACCGTGGTGGCGGGGTTCATCGTCCTGACCTGCGCCGCGACCCTGTTCAAAGCGGGCGTCCGGGTCGAGACCGCGGCCGACGCGGCCCAGGCCCTGCGGCCGCTGGCCGGACGGTATTGCGCCGCGCTGTTCGCCTTCGGCCTGCTCAACGCCTCGCTCTTCGCCGCCTCGATCCTGCCGTTGTCAACGGCCTTCGTCGTCTGCGAAGCCATGGGCTGGGAGAACGGGGTGGACCGAAAGTTCTCGGAGGCGCCCCAGTTCTACGGCCTCTACACGATGCTCATCCTGCTCGGGGCGGGCATCGTCCTCCTGCCCCGCATCCCTCTCTTCCCGGTCATGTATATCTCCCAAGTCATCAACGGTGTGGTCCTGCCGGTCATTCTGGTCTTCATGCTCTTATTGATCAACAACAAGCGCCTGATGGGGAAGCACGTCAACGGCAAGGTCTATAACGTCGTCTCGTGGGGCACGGTGGCCGTCTTGGGCATTTTGAGCCTGGTCTATCTCGGATCGCTTCTGGGGGTGGTCTGATGAACCAGCCCCTTCTCTTCCGGCCCCGGGCCCTCATTGTCGAAGACGAATCGATCGTGGCCATGGAGATCCAGGACCAGCTGGAAGCCCTGGGCTGGGATGCGTGCGGCGTCGCCGCGACCGGGGAGGAGGCGATCCGGCTGGCGGCGGCCGGCCGGCCGGATCTGATCCTGATGGACATCACCCTGCGGGGCGCGATGTCCGGGATCGAAGCCGCCGAAAAAATCCTGGCCTTGCGGGCCGTCCCGATCATTTTCCTCACCGCCACCGTGGACGAGAAGATCGCCGCCCGCATCCGGGCCCTGGACGCCGAAGCCGTCTTTCTGGGCAAGCCCTTCGCCGAGGAAGAGCTGCGCCGGGAAACTGAACGGATCCGTATTCGTCTATCGGGTTGAAAACCCCCCCTTCTCTGATAGAATAGCTCTAGATCGTGCGCAATCTAAGCTTTACCCGGATCGCGTCTCTTTTCCTGCTCTCTGCCTTCATCGGGCTTCCCCTTTACAGCCAGAGCTATCTCGTCCGGACCTATACGGAGAACGACGGCCTGGCCAGCTCCACCATCCACGACCTGGCCCAGACTCCGGACGGCCGAATCTGGTTCGCAACCCGGGCCGGGATTTCGGTCTACGACGGGCGCTCTTGGACGACCTATTCCGCCCCCGGGGGATTCCCGGCAGTGTCCGTAAGCAAGTTGGCCGTCGATGCCAACGGCTCTCTATGGGCTTGGGGAGACAACCCGCGCGCCCTCTTGGCTTGCTTCCGGGACGGGCGCTGGGAGCGGCAAGCGGCATTGGCAGCGCCCGGGGAGGCGATTGAACCGGTCGGGCTCGTCATCACCGGGCCGCCGAATCGGGAAACGGCGATCTTGGGGACTCTTCATTCGGGAGTCTTTCTCCTCCGCGACGGCGTTTGGAAACGCATCCGTAAGTCCGACGGCCTAGCCTCCGACCGGGTCTGCGGCATGGCCGCAGATGGCGACACGATCTTCGCCGCCACCGACCGCGGGGTGACCATCATTCGGAATGGGACGGCCGACGACTCCCTGAACAGATCCTTTCCGATCCTTCAGAAGGGAGTTCTCGGCGTCCTCGAAGAGAAAACCGCTTCCGGGAGTCGCCTCTGGCTGGCCGGACAAACCTGGCTGGCTCGGCTGAGCGGAGGCAAGTTCGAGCTTATGGCCGAGAAACTCGTCACCCACGTCGACGACACCCACCCCAACATCGTCCTCTCTCCCGACGGCACGGGCGGCGTCTTTTTCGGGAACCCCTATGCCCTTTACCACTTGCAGGCTGCGGCTCGGGAGGTCGACCTGCTGGATATGAATTCGGGGCTGATCGCCGAGGGGGCGACTTCGATCCTGTTGGACCGGGAAATGAACGTCTGGGTCGCAAGCCTGCGCGGACTGAGCAAGATCTCCGGACATCGCTTCGCCAACTTCCGCAAAGTCCAAGGCCTGTTGGAAGACGAAGTGACGGCTATGGCCCGGTTGAAGGACGGCCGAATTGTCTTCGGCCACAATTCGGGCTTGACCTTTTTTGACGGCCGGAGCTTTCGGCCTCGGCCCTTCCCTGTGCAGAGCAAAGGCCAGCCCACTGGAACCCGCGTCTTGGACCTGTTCGTGGACGCGGCCGGAACGATCTGGGCGGCCGCCGCCGGCGGCGGCCTGGCCCGGATATCCCCCGACGGATCGATCCGCTGGTTCGGCCGGGAAGCGGGATTGGTCGGCCAGGTCAGCTCGGTCGCGGACGCGGGGAACGGCCGGCTGTTGGTCACCTCGAATGAGGGCCTTCGGCTTTTTTCGGGGGACCGCTCCGTTCCGATGCCGGGGGCGGCCTCGTTGCCCCTTTACCTGAGAAAAATCGGAATCACTTTGGACGGGCGTGTATTCGCCACCAGCTCTTCCAGCGGGATTTATATCTTGGGGCGCGACGGCTGGGCACAGTGCTTGAGCCCCGACAGCTCTTACGCGAATGACGTCTTTTCCGCGGTGGATGACGGCGACCGG
Source organism: Candidatus Aminicenantes bacterium (assembly GCA_026393855.1). Lineage (NCBI taxonomy): Bacteria > Candidatus Aminicenantota > Candidatus Aminicenantota bacterium. The sequence continues at coordinate 3,109 of JAPKZJ010000021.1, read as the reverse complement.
CTTTTAGTCGGCACGATGGCCGGGCTGTATGAAGTCAAAGACGGGCGGTTGCGGCTGTTCACCAGGCCCGGCCTGCGCCTCGAACGGCCGGTGTACCTCATCCTGCGCGAGCCGGGCGGAGCGCTCTGGTTCGGAACGGATAACGGCGCCGTGCGGTGGGACGGGCGGGAGACCCGCACTTACACCATCAAGCAGGGATTCGCCGGATCCGAGGTCAATCGGTCGGCCGGACTTGTGGACGGCTCCGGCCGCGTTTGGATCGGAACTAATACGGGCGTCTCTCGCTATCACGCTGAGTTCGACTTTCCCGCCGGCCGGATTCCGCCTCCCCTCGTCAGCATCCATGGAATCAAAGCCGGGGGCGTCTGGTTGCCCGCTGATCGGCCGCTGCGGCTGTCGCCGCGCCGGAACAACTTGGAATTCGAGTTCCAGGCCATCACCTTCGTGGACGAGAACGCGGTCCGCTACCGCTACCTGCTGGACGGGTTCGACGCCCGCTGGAGCGACCCCCGGCCGGCCGGCGAGGGGCTGATCCGGTATACCAATTTGCCGCCCGGACATTACGTTTTCCGTCTGCGGGCCGAAAACGCCCTGGGCGGGTGGAGCGATCCCATTGCTTCGCCCGAAATCGACATCGCCGCCCCCCTGGCCCGGCACTGGTGGTTCTACCTCCTGGTGGGCGCCGTCTTTCTCCTGCTCGGCTACGCGGCGTTTCAGCTAGTCACCGAGAAGAGGACGGCCCGAAACCTGGAGCGGCAGGTCCGCGACCGCACCGCCCAGATTCGGACGGCGCTCGAGGAGAAGAACGTTCTTCTTCGGGAGATCCATCACCGGGTCAAGAACAACCTCCAGATCGTCTCCAGCCTGCTCTCGATGCAGGCCCGGAAGGTGAAAGACCCCGAGTCGCTGGCGCTGTTCCGGGAAAGCATGGACCGGATCCGGGCCATGGCCCTGATTCATGAAAACCTGTACCGATCGGAAAGCGCGGCCGCGATCGGAGCCGCTGATTATATCCGACGATTGGCCCGCGACCTGATGGCGGCATACGCCCTCCGGGCGGGCAACATCGGCCTTGAGCTCGACGTCGCGGACGTCCCGATGTCGCCGGACATCGCCTTTCCCTGCGGCCTGATCATCAATGAGCTTGTCTCTAATTCGCTCAAGCACGCCTTTCCGGAAGGCCGTCCGGGAACGATCCGCATCGGCCTGCGGGAGGACCGCGGCGAATACATTCTGACGGTCGCCGACGACGGGGTCGGACTGCCGCCGGGTGTCGACGCGGAGGCGGGCGGATCGCTCGGTTTGCGGCTGGTCCGCAAACTGGCCGGCCAGCTCGGTGGGGCGCTGGCAATCGAGAGCGGTGCGGGGGCCGAGTTTATCGTCCGCTTTCCCGCCGGGGCTCCCTTGGAGGGGGAACCATTGGCGGGTTCCCCCTGATCCCTTTGGATGGGGAACCTTCAATGGGTTCCCCCTCCAACGTCCTCCGGCCAGAGGCCGTCGTCCTGCCACCCCCTCATGGTAGCCTCTGCCGTTTGAAAACGATTTTATCGTTTCCGAAATGTCCTTAAGCTTGTTTTATTCTTTCTCTTCCATTCTGTGTGGGGTGGTGGACTCCCTTGGAGGTGGAACCTTTAGCGGGTTCCCCCTCCAACGTCGCCCGGCCGATGGCCGGGCTCCTGCCACCCCCTCAAGGTAGCCTTATCCGTTTGAAAGCTATTTTATCGTTTCCAAAAAGCGCTTAAACTTATCTTCGTCTTTCTCTTCCATTCTGTGCGGGATGGTCAGGCGGCACGGTGTTTGGCCAACGGCGAAACCGCGCGGGTTTAGCCTTCCTGCGCACCTCTCCGAGGGAACCCAACGGGCGCCGAGGGCTGTTTGAGCACGTGACGATCGAACGCAGAAGAGACAGAGTGGGCGGTCTTTCAAGTCCGGATAATCAATCGTGCGGAGTTCCGCAGGCGCCGAGGAGAGTAGGCGCAAGGAAGGCGTGAAAAACCCGCGCCGCCGGGCCAAATGCCGTGACGCAGGCCGCACAGAATGGAAGAGCCCTTTAGAGGTTTTTGGTGTAAACCCGGAACTTCTTGTACTGCTTCCCGCCCATCCGCTCCATTTCGGCCCGGACCCGGACGTTGACCTCGAGCTCGTGGTGGGTGTCCATGAACTCGTAGCCGGCCTCCCAGGCCGCCTCGAGGGTCTTGAAACCCATCAGCGCGTCCAGCCCGAAGCCGCGGTATTTTTCCTTGATCGCCCCCAGCATGAGGTCGAGCTGCTTGGTCCGCTTGGCCGCGCGCAGGACATGGATGAACCCGAAGGGGAACAGGCGGCCCCGGCACTTCTGAATGCCCGCCGTCATGTCCGGCATGGCGATGATGAAGGCCGCCGGCTCGTCGTCCTTGAGGACGACCTTGACGAAGCGGGGATCGACCACGGGCAGGTAGCGCGCCGCCAGATCCTCCATCTCCTTCTCACTCAAGGGCGCGTAGCCGTAGATGTTGGAGGCCATGTAGCATTCGTTCATCAGGGAGAAGATGGGCACGATCCAGGGCTTGAGCTCCTTGCGCTTGCGGAACTCGAGAATCCGGAAGTTGCCCCGGCGCATGGTTCGCTCGTAGATCTTCTTGTACAGCTCGGGCATTTCCTTCGGCACATCGACCTTGTAGACGAAATAATCGGCGTCCTTGGCGTAGCCGAGCGCTTCGACGTAGCCGGGCATCCATTCGGTATTGTAATAAGTGGCGATGGTGGCCCGGTTCTCGAAGCCTTCGATGATGAAGCCCTCCGGGTCCTGGTCGGAGAAGCCGTAGGGACCGATGATCCGGGTCATGCCCTTGGCCTTGGCCCAGTTCTCGACCTTCGTGATCAAGGCCCGGACGACCTCGCGATCCTCGATCGATTCGATGTAGCCGAAGCGGGCGATCTTGGACCCGCGGTGCTCGTTGAAGCGGTGGTTGATGATGCCCATGACGCGCCCGACCGCCTGGCCGCCCTTGAAGGCCAGGAGCATGATCACGTCGCAGTAGCCGAAAGCCTTGTTTTTCTTGGGATTGAAGTATTTCCGGTCGTCCATCAGAACGGGATGGACCCAATAGGGCCGTCCGGCGTTGAGCTT
>JAPKZJ010000020.1 GCA_026393855.1 Candidatus Aminicenantes bacterium | reverse complement strand
CCAGGACGGCGATCAGGGTAGATGGAAGAAGCACGGCCGTATCTTGATCGATAGGCCGGTTGAATTCAAGCTCGTTCGAACATCCGCTAAACGGCCTTCGGCCGGATCAAAGCCCGGTTTTCCAGCGTCCGAAGACGAAGCTCCCGTCGCCGTCTTTCTTCGCCAACCAAGAGTAGGCGCAGCCGTTCTGAAACCGTTGGGGTTGGACGATGTCGTAAGCGCCCGGATCGATCTTGTTGACCGAGAGCAGCTTTCCGTCCTGCGCATAGAGACGGAACGATACGTCATGCGTCTTCTGCGCAAACCCATTTTCGAAGACGGCGATGCGACCTTCCGAATCGCCCGCGATCCCCAGGTGATAGGGCAGATTTTCGGGGAGGGCGACTTTGCTTTTGTTGAGAGTCATGATTTTGAGGCCTTGGGCGTCATGATCCAAGTCCATGACATAAGACAAGATGTCCCAGGTGAACTTGACCGGTTCGATATCCAGCTTGAAAGAGCCCTTCTTTTCGCCGTCGAGCGAGTAGAGGAGGATCTCCGGTGAGGAAGGGAAAGCCATAGCGAGCGTGTCCGGGGTGGTCTTGGCCAGCCGGGGGGAGCGGTCAAACTGAGTGATGCGGATGAAAAACTCGCCCCTGGGTACGGCATAGTCGAAGGAGGCGAGCTCTTTTTCCGTGCCTGATTCGATGTCGAGCGACAAAACGCTGTAGCGGCCTTTGAACCATTTTGGATCGGGGCCGGCGGCCAGCTCCCTCACCAGGGCGACCTTGCCATTGCGGAGGGCCATCATGGCATAGATGGCCCCATTGAGCGGGAGTTTTTTGATGAATGTTCCGGCTAGGTCGAAGAGACTGATAAATCGCGCGCCCTCAAAGACGACTAGAAATTTCCCGTCCAAGATATCAAGAGCGGAGACGCCCAGGAGATCCCCAGGCCCTTGCCCCTTGCGGCCGAAGCTCTTGACGATCTTCCCCGCCGCGTCGAATTTGTAGATCTTCCCTTCCTGATTGCTGCCGCGGTAGAAGCCCCCGTCCGGCAGGAAAGCCAGGGATTTGTCGAGGCTTTGGTTGAAGATCGTATCCCAGGCGACGCCTTGCCCGAAGGCAGGGTCGGGGACGATCTTGATCGTTTGGATCTTTTCGGGCGTGTACCCAACTAACGATGCCGACCAACCCAACAGGCAAACGGCAAAGGTGAAAATCGCGGTTTTTCTCAAAGCATTCCCTCCCCTGATTTCGATCTATAAGGAACCCTCGATTATTATACGACGCTCGGATTCGTTTTGTTGGGTAGATCAACATAGATCGCGTAATAAGTATTGTTATCAAACAGATAGGGTCATTTAGAATGATCCGTTTATGGTATAATATCAATATGGTTCCAGGGGATTTAAAGCGCTTTTTCTGGGACGTCGATCCTGCAGGACTCGATCTGTCGCGCCATAAAGTTTACATCATCGAGCGGCTTCTGGAATTCGGCGATGGGAAGGCCGTCCGGTGGCTGTTTGAAAATTATACTCGCGACGATATCGCCGCTATCCTCGAATCGAGCCGCTCTCTGTCGCTGAAAAGCCGGAAATTTTGGCAGCTTCGCTTAACCGGGACGGCCCATGTTTGACCGCATTCTCGCCCCGGCGACGAGAACAGCCGTTGATCGACTCTCCACTTGGGTTGCGAAGCGGGGATTTTATCTCGCCGGCGGAACCGGGTGCGCTCTCCATCTGGGCCATCGGATGTCCCAGGATCTCGACTTTTTTTCCCCTGTGGATTTTTCTCCTAAAGATCTTTGGGCCGAGCTGAGAAAGATCGGAGATTGCGAGCCCGATTATACGGATGCCGGCACGTGGGTCGGGGAATTCTTGGGAACGAAAGCCGGGTTTTTCCATTACCCCTATCCGCTCCTCGGCGAGACCAGCCCTTTCTCGGGCTTGGCCGTGGCGTCTTTGGAAGATATCGGCTGCATGAAAGTCGAAGCCATAATCGGCCGTGGCCGCAAGCGGGATTTCATCGATTTGTATTTCATCTTAAGAGATAGGGGATTTGATCTCGAATCGCTGTTGAGGCTTTTCCGGAAAAAATATTCGTTCTCGCCGGGGAACGGGGTCCATGTTCTCAAAAGCTTGATTTACTTCGTCGATGCCGATGCAGACCCTGAACCAATAATGCTGGTTGAGTATTCCTGGCCGGAGATCAAGGAAAAATTGAATTTGCTCGTCGGCGAACAAAGGATTTAGGGGGGGCGACGTATGAAACGGTTCCTCGTCGTGCTAATGGTTGCGGCATTGTTTTGGGCTTGTCATTCTAAGATTAATGGGCCAATCCGGACGATCGAAAACGGCGTCGAGGTCGTGGACAGCGGGACGGGCGTGTTCCCTTCCGCCGACGGCCCTCACTCCCTCACGCTGAAGGAAGAATTCCGGATCGATTTGGAGAACGAAGCGCTGGCCGCCGCCGGGCTGTCGGATATCGTGGGTCTGGATGCGGACTCGAAGGGCCGCCTTTATCTATTCCGGTCGATGCGGACCGAGGGGCCGCTCATATACCAGTTCGACGAACAGGGCCGCTTCTTGAAATCGTTCGGCCGGATGGGGCAGGGGCCCGGCGAGGCTCAATATCCCGGTTTCCTCCGGATCTCCCCGGCGGATGAAATTCGCGTCCATAGCCAGGCCCCAAACCGAGTCCTCAATTTTGATGGGGACGGGCGGCTCCTTCGCGAAGACAAGATCACTTACGATCTGCTGAACCGGCCTTACCAATTTGTGCCCCTGGCGAACGGCAATTACGTCGCACGTCATTATAAGATGCCCGAAGACGGCCAGCCGATACGGGAAACCGGCCTGGGGCTCTACGGCGCGGATTTCAAGCCGGTCAAGGAGATCCGGAAGTTCGAAATCCCGGCCTCGATCAAGCCCGGCCAACAAATCCTAGCGATCGTTCCGATCGTCGGGGCCTCGCCTTCGTCATTCTATGTGAATTGGGGCGCCGAGGGGCGGGATATCGCCTTCTTCGATCTGGATGGAAAAATGCGGCGCATCGTTCGGGCGGCTTTCCCTTCCCAGGCCGTTCCCGCTGACTACAAGAAATCCCTTTTGGATCGGATTCCCCAAAACCCCGGGACGCAGGAGTTTCGGCGCTTTATCGAAGGAATGAGCACTTTCCCTCCCTATCAATCGATTCTGGCCGATGAAAAGGGCCATCTTTTCGCCGCGAGCTTTGAGAAAGATCCCACATCTGGCGCCAATCTCTGCGATGTCTTCTCTCCCGAAGGCGTTCGGATCCTGCGGGCGGGGCTCGGATATCAGGATCTGATCCGATACATGGGAGAGGCGATCCCCTTCGACGTCGTCCTCAAGAACGGCCGCTGCTATTGCGTCCGCGAAAAGCCCGACGGCTTCAAGGAAGTCGTCGTTTCTTCGATGATCTGGCGCTGAACCGGTCCGTTGATGGGCTCCCGCGGCGTTTGACAAAGTGGCGCCCAGGGCCTATATAGTTCGGTATGTCGATAGGAGGAATCATAAAATGAGCAAACTGCGTCTCAAAAATTCTTTGATCCTTTCGGTCGTTCTTATAGCGGCCGTCCTGCTCGTTGTCGCCGCCTGCGCCAAGAAGGAGCCCGCTGCTCCCGCCCCCGCGACGGCCAAGCCGGCGCCGGAAGCCACTATGATGACGGCGGATCCCTTGTATGAGGTTCTGGGCAAGGCCGACGCGGAAAAGTCCGGCGCAGCCGACATTCAAATCGGGCAGGACGCCGTGACGGTCAGTTATCATTATTTCATGCTCAAACAACTAAACTTCGACAAGGCTTTCGGGCCCCACATCGCCCCCAAGATCAGGGATCTTTACGCCAAGGTCAAGATGATCGACCAGGTCGTCTTCGACGTCTCCGTCGCCGACCTCGGCGCCGAGCTGTGGAAGCCCCGCCTGCACTTCCTCGTCGACCGGAAGATGATCGAGGAAACCGACTGGACCAAGCTTCTGGACGCGGATTTCTTCAAGGTGGTCAAAGACCTGAAGATGTTCGACTGACGCGGCGCGGGCGTTTATTCCGCCGACGCGGCGGCCTTCGGTTTCTTGTTCGCAAGAAGCTGGGCCAGCAGGACGGCGGCGCCCGCCAAAAGGCCCGCGTCGAGCGTGACGCCGAGCTTGGCGATCCCGAAGATCGCGTAAAAGAAGCCGGCCGCTATCACGATCAAAGTCAGGGCTTTCGATCCGAAGCCGCGCTGCAATATGAAGAACCCCGTAACGAGCGACAGGGTCGGGCAGGGAATCAGCCCGACCGGAGCGTAGGCCAGATAGGTCAGCCACGTCTCGGTCCGGACGAAGTGCGGATAGAACAGTCCGAAGAGGATCATGGCCGAGCCGGTGATGAGGAAGAAAACCCCGCTTGCCGTTTCCGAAGGCCGGTTCGCTTTCGCGGCTTGATAGACGAACGCGGCGGCCAAGGCCAGGAAAACGATCCCGTTGAACGGATTGCGCGCCGTCCAAGCCAGGGCGCCGACCGAAGCCAGCATCAGGCCCAGAAATCCGAGCATGAACCGGGTCGACGGCCTTCGCCAAATCCAGACGGCCATCAGGAGGAAGAGAGCGATATGCCAGAGGGCCGCCAAGGCCGAGAATCGGCTGGTCAGCGACGTCAATCCGTGGAGGATCTGGAGCTTATCGGGCATGAGCGCCTCCTCTGTCGATCCGGTTTCTTCAATCGCCGATCCGCTTGGAGCGGACTCCGCCTCTCAGTCTTATTGTTAGACGGAGATAAGGGCAAAATCGTTGCGTATATATTGAAAATATTTCGTTGCCCATGGCCCCGGCTCAGCCCAGCGTTTTCAGGTTGGCTTCGATGGACCCGATCTGGGACCGCATCTCGGCCAGCTTTTGGCGCTCCTTCTCGACCACGTCGGCCGGGGCGCGGGCGATGAAGCCCTCGTTGCCCAGCTTGGCCTCGGTCTTGCGCAGGTCCTCGGCCAGCTTGGCCCGCTGGGCCTCCAATTTGGCCCGTTCCTTGGCCGGATCGATCAGCCCGGGAACATAGATCTCCATTCCGCCCACGACCTGCACGACGGATAAAGCCGGCCGTGCGGGATCGGCGGCGATATGCAGCGACTCGAGATTGGCCATGTGGACGACCAGGGTCTCGAGGCGCGCCAGGGCCTCGGCTTCGGTTCCGGCGGACTTGATAGTCGCGGCCAGCTTCTGGCTGGGCGACAGGCCGTGTCGGGCCCGCATGTCGCGGACGGCCCGGACGACACCCACGGCGACGGCGAAATCCGCCTCGACCGCCTCGTCCTCCCAATTCGGCCGCGGCGCGGGCCAGGCGGCGGTAATCAGGAGCTCGGAGGTCCGCATCGGCTGCAGGAGCCCGCGCACGGGGCACTGGGCGTTGAGCCGCTCCCAGAGCACTTCGGTGATGAACGGGACGAAAGGATGGAATAGCCGCAACACTTGATCGAAGGCCAAGGCCAAGACCGACTGGGCGACGGGGGCCTGGCCCTCGTCCCGCAGGCGCGGCTTGATGATTTCGAGATACCAGTCGCAGAGGTCGCCCCAGAAGAAGTCGCGGGCCGCGCCCACGGCCGCCGACGGATTGTAGGCTTCCAGCGCCTCCGTGACGGCGCGAATGACCTTTGATAAGCGCGACAGAATCCAGCGATCCTCAGGCGCCAGCCGATCGGCCGTGACGGGCGCGAAGGCGTGTTCGCCCAGGTTGCCGAACATGAACCGGGCCGCGTTCCACAGCTTGGTGCAGAAGGCCCGCCCGATGTCGAACCGCTCGGAGATGATCTTGGCCGGTGGGATGTCCTTCATCGTGCCGAGGACGTCGAACTCTTTGCCCGTCTTGGGGTCGATGTAAGTGAAGATAGAGCGGCCGTGCTTGGCCGTGGCCAGGTCCACCAGTTCGCCGTTGTAGGGCGAGACGGCCTGCACCGGCAGGCGAATGTCCTGCGTCCCGGTCTGCATGTCGCAGAGGACGTAGCGCATGGCGTCGGTGCCGTACTTCTCGATGATGTCCTCGGGGTCGATGCCGTTGCCCTTGCTCTTGCTCATCCGCTCGCCCTTGCCGTCCTGGATGTTGGCGTGGATGAAGCTCGCGGTGAACGGGACGTCGCCCTGCAGGTAAAGGCCCATGATCATCATCCGGGCCACCCACAGGGTGATGATGTCGCGGGCGGTGACGAGGCAGGAGCCCGGGTAGTAATAAGCCAGGGCGTCCTCGAGGCCGGGATCGGAGGCGACCAGCGATCGTTGACCGGGGTCGAGGGCGGCCGTGGCCGGGTCGGGCCAGCCCAGCGTGCTCATGGGCCAAAGGGCCGAGCTGAACCAGGTGTCCAGGACGTCGGGGTCCTGGACCATGCCCGCCGCTTCGAGCGCGGCGGCGTATTTCGCCTCGGCCGCCTCGTTGCGCATACAGACGAGAATCGTGTAGCGGGTTGCGGCCGAGAGCTTGGCCGCGGCGCCGACGGCGTACGTGTTGCCGGCGTCGTCCGCGATCCAGGCCCAGAAGGCGTCAGGGTCGGGCTGGGGAAGGCGGGCGGCGATGCCGCCGATTTCGGCGCCCGTCCAGACGCCGTTCCAGATCGGGATGCGGTGACCCCACCAGAGCTGGCGGCTGATGCACCAATCGCGCTTTTCCGACAGCCAGGAGCGGAAGGTGCCGCCATAGCGGGCGTCGTCCGGAGCGAAGGCCAGCCGCCGGCCAGAGGGCGATTCGTAGCCCGGGAGCGAGGCCTCGATGGCGGCCTGGGCCAGGCCCGCGGCCTGGAATTCCTTTTTCGTGCCCCGGCCGCAGACGATGCCCCCGTCGATGTCGGCCATGCGGACGAACCACTGCTTGCTGATGAACGGCTCGATCGGCGTCTTGGATCGGTCCGAATGGCCGATCTCGATCTCGCGGTCCTCCACCGACTCGAGCAAGGCTTTGGCCTTGAGGTCGCGCACGACCCGCTTGCGGGCTTCGAAGCGGTCGACGCCGGCGTAGGGTCCCGCCACAGCGTTGAGCGTGCCGTCGGGATTCAGGATGTTGAGGATGGCGATGGCCCCTTTATGGCGGCTCCAGACCGCATAGTCGTTGGGGTCGTGGGCCGGCGTGATCTTGACGCAGCCCGTGCCGAGGGCAGGGTCGGCCCATTCGTCCCGGATAAGCGGGATGGGCCGGTCTAGAAGCGGCAGAAGCACTTGGCGGCTGTCGGCGGCCATGTCGCGAAGCTTGAGAAGATGCGGCAGGACGTCGCGGCGCCGTTCTTCAAGCCTTTCCAGCGACTTTTCCAGATCGGTCCGGTCCTTCTTGGAGGCGGTTTCGATGCGGCCGCGAAGGTCGGCGGCCTGGCGGTTGAGTTCGCCCACCGGGTCGGGATGAACGGCCACGGCTGTGTCGCCCAGCATCGTCTCGGGTCGGGTGGTGGCCACGACCACGAACTCGGGTTCGCCCGCCTTGGGGTCGATGATTGGGTACTTGATGTGCCAGAAGTGGCCCTGGACCTTCTCGTGCACGATCTCGTCGTCCGAGACGGCGGTCTGGAGCTGACAGTCCCAGTTGACCATGCGGTCGCCGCGGTAGATGAGGCCGTCGCGGAACAGCCGGAAGAAGGCTTCTCGGACGGCCCGGGCGCAGACGGCGTCCATGGTGAAGCGCTGGCGGCCCCAATCGCAGGAACAGCCCATGGCCTGCTGCTGGCGGATGATGCGAGCCCGGTATTCGTCCTTCCAGGCCTGGATCTTGGCGATCAGCCCTTCCCGGCCGACATCGTGGCGGGTCTTGCCCTCGAGCTCGAACATGCGCTTTTCGATGATGGCCTGGGTGCCGATCCCAGCGTGGTCCGTGCCGGGCATCCATAGGGTGTTGTCGCCCATCATCCGGTGCCAGCGGGTCAGCAGGTCCTGCATGACGTTGTCCATGGCGTGGCCCATGTGTAGGGCGCCGGTGATGTTGGGCAGGGGCATCATGATGACGTAGCGCTCGGCCCGTCCGTCTGGGATCGCGGCGAAAGCGTCGGCCGCCATCCAGCGTTCGTAGGTCTTCTTTTCGTAAAGCCCGGGCTCGTAGATTTTCGGAATTTCGTCCGCCATGGATGTGTCCTTAGAGGGCTAAATAGGCCATTATATTTACCATAGCAGGCCCGAAGTCACAAGAACGGGCGGCTAAATCCAGCCGCCGCAGAGCGGTGTGTGTAGGCTTTGTCGTTGCGAGCCTTTGGCGTGGCAAAGAAGATGTTCGGCATCAATCCGTCATTGCGAGGACGACGCAGCGTCGGATGCGGCAACCTGTTCTAGGTCCCCACGCCCTCACCAAAGGCGAGGGCTCGGGACGACAGGGGGAGGCCTCTATCGTTGCGAGGGCTGAAATAGGCCACTACTTCCGTAAAGAAGCTTTGGAAAAAACAGTCTCCGGGATGGGCGCGTCCATTTCGATCGAGAGGATGGCCATCTCCGTCCCCGAGCCCGACTTGAGGACGTCGCGGAAGACGATCCGATCCTGGATCCAGCGATCGCCCTTGCGGACGACGCTCTTGACCTCTAAGGTTTTAAGCAGCTTGCCGCTCTTGGCGTAGCGCTCTTCTTTGAGCGCGACATACCGCTCCTTGTCGATCCAGGCCTTGCGCGAGGCGTAGGCCGCGTCGCCCGCTTTGGCCGTGAGCTCCAGAATCCAGCACGGCCGGTCGCCGAGGACCTCCTCGCCCGCCACACGCGATTCGTAGGCTTGGCGCAGCTTGCGGTCCTCCAGCATGTCCTCGTAGGACAGGTCCGAGCCCATCACCGATTGGCGGAGCATGTGGCCCGAGATAGCGATCGTCCGGTCCGTGTCGGGCGAATAGGTCCAGAGCTGGTCGCCCAGCTTGAGCATCTTTATGCCCCGCTCGCGCGGGGGATCGAGGTACTCGGTGAAGGCTTTCTCCTCGCCCTGGATCCAGGACTTGGACTTGATGGTCCGGCTGTCGCGGCGGCCGTGGATGGTCATCTCCGCGACGATGATCTTGGTCCCGGGGACGGCGTTGCGGTCGACCCGGTCGAGAATCGTCTCGGCCGAGGGGGCCTGAGCCTGGGCCAGGCCGGCGGCGGCTACGCACAAGAGGATTATCCCGAGAACCGCTTTTTTCATGACTCCAGCTCCTTGAACAACGAGGCCGTCTGCCGCCGGTAGACCGCCCGGCCGGCGATGGCCGTCCCGATGACCGAGGCCAGCAGGCCCGGGATGAAGCCGATGATGTAGGCGAACGGCGTGATCTTGGATCGCAGGACCGGGTCCATCAGGAAGCTCAGGTTTTTCATCATCCCGCTGACGTCGAGGCCGTGAACCTGGAGATAATACGACAGGGCCAGGCCGAGAGCCGTGCCGATTATCGATCCCAAGATGCCGATGACCACGGCCTCCGCCAGAAGCGAACGATAGGCGCGCCCTTTGCTCTCGCCCAGGGCCAGGCGCAGGCCGAACTCGCCGTAGCGGCGCAGGGTGCCGATGAGGCCGGCGTTCCACTGGACGAGCGACATGGCCAGCAGAAAGACCAGGATGATGATGAGCCCGACCGAGCCCAGTACCTGGAACATGTAGTCCAGTCCCGGCTGCCGCTGCAAAGGCTGCATGACCGGGCGGAAGGCGTCGTTCGGATCCGCCGGCCGGGCGTTGAAGGCTAGGGTCAGCGCCTCTGTCCGGGCCGGATTGAAGATCCCGCTGCGGAAGAGCCCCAGGACTTCGCCCGCCGCGTCCTCCATGTCCAGGGCCTTGCGGATATCGGTCAGATCGGCGATGAGGCCGGTCTGATCCATGGCCCGCATCCCGAAGCGGATCGTCCCCGCGACGACGAAGTTGGTCATGCTCATGGCCCCGTGCATGGTCGAGCCGATCAGGGTGACCCGGCCTCCCGGCTCGAGCCCCAACCGCCGGGCCAGAACGTCGCCGAGCAGGATCTCATCAGCCGCCTGGGGCTGACGTCCGCGGACGATGATCCGGTCCAGGCCGAGGAGCGCTCGCTCGGGGCTGCCCGGCGTCCGCAGGTCGACGGCGATCCCGGCCGCTGGCGCCTGGACCTTGGTCTCGCCCTTGGCGTCGGGTACGTCCAGCAGGCCTCCGAACTCGATGCGCGCGACCCAGTCCATCTCGGGTGCCAGAGCCTTGAGCTCGGTGGTCAAGGCTGTGACCCCGGTCAGGGCGGCGTCGTTGGGAACCTGGTCGGCCTCGGCCGCATAAGCCGCGGTCATGACCTTGACGTGGCCGTGCCGCAGGTTGGCGCTGCTTCTGACCATGTTGATCTCGGCCCCTTTGACGTAGCAATACGTCGCGACGGTCAGAAAGACCCCGGCCGTGACGATGAGCATGGGGAACAGGCTGCGGGACCGGTCGCGCAGGACGCCCTTGATCAGGAACCGAATCATGACATCCTCCCGCGCAGGGCGTCGGTCGCCTTGAGGTGGCTAATCTTGCGGGCCGGCAGGTAGCTGACGATGACCGTGACCACAAAGACGAGCACGGTCGTGCTGAGGACCAGTCCCGCTCCGTAGAGAGGGTAAATCCCGGTGCCGATGGCCATGCCGAAGCTGTCGGCCTGCTTGGCGGAGAACCGCATACCGTGCGAGGCGAAATAGGACAGCAGGGGAATGCCCCACGCTGCCCCCAGCAGGACGGCGAAGACGCCGTTGAGCCCGCCCTCGAAGGTGAAGAGGGCCACGACGCGCCCGCGGGTGATGCCCAGGGCCATCATCGTTCCGATCTCGCGGCGCCGCTTCCAGATGGACAGAAGCTGGGTGTCGAAGATGGCCAGCATGGCCAGGAACATCAGGATGAGATAGAAGATCGAGGATCCGACGCTTTTGGCCTTGATCAGGTCGCGCAGGTCCTTGAGGAGGAAGTCGAGGCTTTTATAGTCCCAGCCGGGGACGGTTCCGGGCGCGGCGGCGTCACGGGCCAATGTCACGAGGGTGGCCTCGCCGGGCATGCCCGCCATCCGGCGCAGGGTTTCGAGCGGCATCCAAATCTGGCCTTCGTCGATTGTCTGGGCGCTGGTCTTCATGACTTCGACGATGGTGATGTCGCGGGCGTCGTACATGCCGCGGGCGTCGCGCCAGCGCAGGGTCACGGTGTCGCCCTTGGCCAGTCCAGCCGCCTCGGCCATCCGGGTCCCGATGAGGGCGGGCAGCTCGACGCCGCTTGCGCCAAGCGATGCGGAGGGAATCGCCAGCGCCTTTTGGGCGGGGTCGATGCCCTTCAGCGTCACCGAGCGGAGGCGGCCGTTGGGGTAGATCGTGCCCTGGGTGAAGAGCAGCGGTGTCGCCCGGCCGCCCTTGATCAGCCCGCCGAGGGCGGGCGGGACCTGGGCGTGGGAGTCTTGCAGGGTGAATGGGTCGAAGGGATCGAACCCGCCGACCCAGTATTGCCCGCCGCCGTACTCGGCCATGATCATGGTCCGCGAGACGTCGGCATCGAACCCGTCGTACAGGCCCTGGGCGGCGATGATGGCCACGAAGGCCATCGACAGGACGGCGGCGTTGAGCCAAGTCTTGATCCCGGCGCCCATCAAGTTGCGCAGAGCCAGCTTGGGGATGATCATGGCCGTCTCTCCGCGGCCGGCCCCGGCTCGTCCTTAGCCACCCGGCCGTCGATCAGGGTGATCTTGCGCCGCAGATGGGCGATGACCTTGTCGTCGTGGGTCGAAAAGAGGAAGGTCGTGCCCAGGTCGCGGTTGATGTCGGCCATTGTGTCGAGGATGTGGTGGGAGTTCTGGGCGTCCAGGTTGGCGGTCGGCTCGTCGGCCAGGACGAGGGCCGGCTTCTTGACGACCGCGCGGGCGATGGCCACGCGCTGGCATTGGCCGCCCGAGAGCTGGGCCGGGCGGGAGCGGGCCCGGTCGTCGAGATGGACCCAGGCCAGGGCGTCGAGCACGGCTTTCCGGCGGGCGGCCGGGGCCATGCCCAGCAGAAGCAGCGGGAACTCCACGTTCTCGTAGACCGTGTAAACGGGCAGGAGGTTGAAGGTCTGGAAGATAAATCCGATATGGTGATTGCGAAGCTCGGCCGCCTTGCGATGGGACAGCGTCTCGATCTTCTCGCCCATCACCTCGGCGCTGCCGCTGGTGGGCGCGTCGAGGGAGCCCAGGATGTTGAGCAGGGTCGTCTTGCCCGAGCCGCTGGGCCCGATCAGGCCGGCGAACTCGCCTTTGGCGAAGGTCAGGTTGACGTCGTCGAGGGCGGTGATGGACTGCCCGCCCATCGGATAGATCTTGGTCAGGTTCGTCGTTCGCATCAGCGCGCGGTTATCCATGTCCACCTCGTGTCAGTGATACGTTCGCGGCGCTAAGCCCGATTTTCAAGCCGGGCGAGAGCGCCGCTCAGTATTACCCAGTATATACCCCGGGCTTTTAGCCCGGGGAGTCGAATGGGTTAATTGTAAACGATCATGATTTGGAAGCCGCGGCCGGCGAAGAGCTCGGATTGCCGGCCGGCTGAAGGGATGCGGTAGCTCGCGGGGTTCCAGAAGCCGATGGCGTAGAAGCTCCAGCGGTCGTAGGTTCTTTGCCAGGTAAGAATCCGGTACCAGTCGCCCGAGGTCCAGTCGCGAAAGACGACGGCCCGCAGGCGGTCGAGAAGGCTCAGGGGGTAATCGGCCGTGAACGCGGTCAGGCTGCGGCGAGCGCTGGCCCCCTCGATCTCGGCTCCGAAATCCACCGCCAGATGCTCGGCCATGACGTGCAGGCCGTTGCCCAGCCCGAAGGTGAAGTCCGCCCCTAAGTTGAGCGCCCGCTGGGATTTCCAGGGCGCCACAGTCCAAGCCTGGCGCGTCCAGACGGCCTCGAACCACAGCCCGACGCCGAGGTCCAACTTGCCGTCCAGGGCGATGCGGTCCTCGGGCACGACGTCGGCTTCGCCCGCGGGCAGAGTCAGGGGGCTGCGGGCGCTGTCCATCCGGCGGTGGTGGTACGAGACGGCCGCCTCGCCGGGCCCGAGCGGGACCTGGACCCGACCGCCGAATTCGGGTTGCCCGCGGCGAGTAGGAACCGCTTCCCAGCCCTTGGTTTCGTCGTTGCCGGTGAGGCCCCACAGCCAGACGTTGGCCTCGCCGCTGAAAGTGTATTTCAGAAGCAGGCCATAGACGCCGTCCGTAAGCTGGAGGGGATCGTTGGGGTCGATGCGGTCGAACCACATGAGCGGACGCAGGAGAAGCGCCGAGCCGAAGTTGATCTTCTGCAGACCGATCCGGGCCTCGAAGCGGGCCGTCGAGAAGCGGGCCCAGACCCGATAGGGCTTGAGGCCGGCGTTTCCCGCCGCGGAAGCAAACGTGGGACCCTGCAGCGAAACATAGGTATTGAGCGAGACTTCCGCATCCAGACTCGAGCCGCGGCCGAGGTCCTTTTTCAATGAGAACGAGGGGATGTAGCGAAGCCCCGCCGCGCCCTCGGAGGCCGGGCGGTCGTGGCCGGCCAGCCAGAACGAGAGCTGGCCGCGGAAATCGAGATTCTGCCCGGCTGCGGCCCCGCAAAGTGCGGAGAGCGAGAGGCAAGCGACAAGGAAGCTGCGTTTGCAGTGCCGCTCATCCCGCGGGCGGGAGTGATTTCTAGGCATCGTGATTCGTCCTGAATCCGAATAACCTCCATATGATACATGTGACAAAGTGTCATTGCGAGTCCCAGGCTGAGTGATTGTCGTTGCGAGGACCTGCCGGAGCAGGGACGTGGCAAGAGAGACGCTCTGCATCAATCCGTCATTGCGAGGAGCCGCATAGCGGCGACGTGGCAACCTCATCCTTCTTAAGAGAGGTCCCCACGTCACGCCTTCGGCGCTCCTCGGGACGACAAGAGATCACTTTACGGCAGGGTCAGGCGTTCGTGGGCCAGGACGAGCTTGCCCTGGATCGGAACGCCGTGCGGGCAGGCGGCCTCGCAGGGGCCGGTGCATGCCGCACACGCCGCCGCGTCGACGCCCGCCAGGGCCGCGTAATCCGTCATGGCCGCCTTTTCCCTCTGCACGATCCGGAAGTAGTAGTCGTAGCGCATGATCGCCGCCACCGGGACGCCGTTGGGGCAGGCGGGCTGGCACTCGCCGCAGCCGATCCGGCAGGTGGTGCCGCCGAGCGTCTCGCGGCAGTCGGCCAGCATCTCGGCCTCGCGGGCCTCGAACTTGGTCCCGGAGATGGCGATGTACGAGTCCAGCTGTTCGAAGCTGTTGATGCTGGGGCAGACGCAGTGGACCTCGGGCCGGTTCAGGCAGTAGCGCAGGGCGGCGTCGCGGGACTGCTCGGGGCCGGCCAGCCCGTGTTTCTTGAGGAAGGCCTCAGTGGCCGCCGTTCGCTCGGCGCTGACCTGGGCCAGCTTGACCAGCGCCTCGGGCAGGTCTTTGCCTTGGGATTTGTACCGCTCCCGCTGCCGGGTCAGCATCTCGGCCTCCTCGGCGTTGGTCAGGGCCGGGTTCATCTTCATCAGCGTCACGCCCATGTTCTTGGCGGCGCAGGCCTTGAGCATCCGGTCGCCGGCTTCGTCCTTGAGGTAGTTGTACGTGCAGAGGACGACGTCGAAGCGCCCGTCCTCGGCCGCGGCCATGATGACGGTCTCGACAGGGTCGTCGATGCGGCCGCTCAAGGAATAATCCGCGCCGTGGCTGGAGAGGCCGGAGAAGCGAGCCTTGCCTTCGGCCTTGAGCTCCTTGATCAGCTCGTGGTAAGGCTCGTGCTTGACCAGGGCCAGCGGGCAGAGGTGGATCATCAGGCAGTCGGCGTAGTCCGTCCCCAGCCGCTCCAGGCATTTCATGAAGCGGTCGCGGAGGGCGGCCTTGTCAATGCGCTTGTCGTAGACCATGTTGAGCTTGGTGGTCAGGAAGACTTTCGACCGGTCACGGCCCTTGAGGGCCTGGCCGATGGCCCGCTCGGAATTGCCGTTGACATAGTGCTCGGCCGTGTCGATGTAGTTCATGCCGCGGTCGAGGGCCGCGGCCAGGACGTTGGCGTTGTTGAGAGGCCCGGCCCCGAAGGCGATGTCCGAGACCTTGAAACCCGTCCGGCCGAGAGTCCGGTACTCCTTGATCCGGGACGGGGCGGCGGCTTGCGCGGGCGCCTGCGGGCGGGCGTCCTGCCCGAGCAGGGCGGCGGCGGGGACCGCGCCGAGCGCGGTGCCGAGGAAGCCGCGGCGGGTCAGCGACGAGCGGGGATTCGGGCTTTTAGCGGCGAAGCGGGTCATGCAGTTCTCCTTGAATATGAGACAAACAATATCAGATACGCTATGAAAGGCTGAAGTGTTGCCTGACAAGACATTAACGGGCAGCGCGGAGGCCGTTTTCGATCATTTTAAACCGGCTGGAAAGATCCGAATCGAGCGCAATGTCAAACTCTTTAAGGCGTTCGCGTATGAAAGCCGCATCGTAATGCGGATTCTTCAGGAGGACGGATTCGATATCTTCTATATCCCTCGGCCGTCCCGCAACCATCTTGTGGACGACCAGGTCTTCCAAAGACGCGAAGCTGACGAAGGCGCGGCCGACTTTAATCCGGCGGGCGCGGCCGATGGCCGTCCGCTCGTATTCAGAGAAAGAAAGAATGAAGTCGATCCGGATCCCTGAGGTGGGATCAAGGGCGGGAACGACCATCGTTTTCTTGGCGAAGTCTTCGACATCGGGGACAAGACAGCGGAATTTCGCGGCTTTAAGGACGTCGAGAAGACGGGGCAAGCCTTCGATTCCCAGGCCCAAGGTGACATCAATGTCTTTCGTCGCCCTGGGCTCCCCATAGACAAGTACGGCTTGGCCCCCTATGACCATATAGGGGATCTTATGTTTGTTGAGCGCGGCCGCGATTTTGCCGAGGAGTCGTTCGAACATGATTGACGGCTTTGGCGATACGGATTTTAACGTCGATCCCGTCCAGAGGATCACGGCTGGACCATCTTTCGAGAGAGGAGAATTCTGTGTGTAGAGCGGCCGCGATTTTTAGGGCCTGCCGGTGGTTCGGCTTCTCCGCCCGGACGTAGCCCCGCTCGAATTTCCGAAGGAGGGCGGCATTTTTGACCATGACTGGATACGAAGTCCTATTCCTATTATATCAGAAACCCAGGCCCTGCGGTGGTCGGCCGATCGGCTGTCCTAATGCTTAAAGCCCGATCATTCGACACTTGCGGATGACGACCAGGTCGTCCTCGGTCCGGTCGTCGAAATAGACATGGCCGCCGGAGAAGACGAAGGCCTTTCCGGAGGCGTTGGGCTTAATATCGCTGTTCGTCCATTTCAAAAAAAACTGATCGATGAGCTTCCCTTCGGTCGTAAATACGTCGAAGAGGATGCCTTTCTTTGGATCCGTCGTCGAGGTCTGAATCCAGATGCGACCGTCGATCGCATGGATTCGCGAGATGTCGTTCAAGAAGGGAGGAAGATCGATCAGTGTGACCCCCGAACCTCGTACGCCGCCCGCGGCTTCGGTGGATTCCCGTCGCTGCCGCTCGTATGACCGGCGGAAGGCTGTTCGGCAGGCGCGAGCTTCAATATCAAATACTTTAACGAGGTACTCCGAGGTGTGAGAAAGAGCAATGGAATGAGCATCCAATGGCGCATAAAGCATGCTTAGAAAACCGGTCATGCTGATCCCGCCGGAAGGGATGACATTGACATGGGCCGGCGTCGCGAAGCTTCCGAGGGTTTCGGATTTCTCTCCGTTTAAGGAGATGCTCACGATTTCTTGAGGAATGTCTTGCCAGCCCGACCCGGCCTTCGGATCGGGGCGCCCGCTGCGAGAGAAGAAGAATCCCTTGCCCGAGGCGAGGATCAGCTTCATAGGGCCGCGAGCGACCGATTGAAGGCCAATTTCATTGATGAAATTGCCGGAGTGATCAAAGGCCAGGAGCTTGGGCGGATTTCCAAAAAGGATGATCTGGTCTACAGTTACGAGAAAATCCGAAATGCCGGTCATCTCGCGAGGCCCTTGGCCCCTCTTCATAAGGTTGCGGATGAAACGTCCTTGGGGATCGAATTGGAGTAGCTGATCCTGTCCGTCCCGGACGAAAACCGAACCGTCGGGAGCCGCTTTCAGGCCGTAAGCGGCTTTGATATAGAAATCTTTCCCCGTGTCCTCGATCCGCATGACCTCTTCGAGCTTGACGACGCGTCCGGCACGCGGGTTATCGGGCTTGGCCGGATTTTCGACGATTGTCTGGGGTAGAGCCGGCGAAGTCATCGAAAATAGAACGCCGGCGATTAGCGGAACGAAAGCTTTATTCATGGTCCCCTCTCATAGGAGACGATTATGCCACAGCTGTTTTTTTTTGAAGTGGCTCTGGTGCGCTCTTATCCTGACTCGAAAATACGGCGATGAGGATTAGTAGATATCTATTGCTTTCAGGAACTCCGCGGGAGTCAGGATCCGAATCCCGCCGAACGAGCCGACCTTGCGCAGGGCTTTGTCCCCGGTGACGACGATGTCGGCTTTGAGGGCTGCGGCACAGGCGATGAATTTGTCGTCGTCGGGATCGTCTTTCACGACCCTCAACTCCGGGGGATTAGCCGTGAAAAGAATCCCGGCGCCACCCGCGAGAAGCTCAAGGATTTCCTTGAGCTCGGGTTCGTTGGCTAAGCCCAATCGCCCGAGGACTTCGACGTACTCTTCTAAAATAGCGGGGGATAGGCCGATTGTCAGTCGGCCTGATTTCCAGAGATCGATGATCCGGCGCGGGTTTCCTCCGAAGAAGGAAGAGATGAAGACATTGGTGTCTAGGACGACGATCATGGCCGCCGCCGGCGCACGTCCTTGATCGCTTGGCCGACTTTATCGAGTCCGGCGCCTTTGGCCCTGAGCTTGGCCCCGACCCGATCCCAAAGTCCGTCAATATAGCCGCCGATGTCCCGCTCTTTAACGTAATTGGCGATCAGCTCGCGGACCATGCCGGAAGAAGACTTCCCTTCGGCCCGCGCCAGGCGGTCGAGCTTGGCTTTGAGCTCGGGGTCGATGCGGAGGAGCATTTGGTCGGACATGGATATCTCTATAATGGTTCAATGTATATACAATATATCAGAGATATCCAGACGTCAAGAGTTCGAGTCCATTGTCGGTACGTCGGTTTGCGGCCTTACCAGCTGCCGCGAATGAAGCGCTCGAACAGGTCCACGGCCGGCTCGACCGGGGCCCAGGCGGCTTCCCGCTCGGTGTAGACGGCCGCCGCGCCCGGCACGACCAGGGGGCCGCAGACGGCGTAGGGGACCGGTCCGCCGGCGTGGGTCTTGGTTGAGACCGGCGTCTCATGGTCGGGGACGACGATGATCCGCAGGTCGGGAATCACGTTGCGTAGGGCGAGTATCTCCCCGACGATGTATTTGTCGAATTCCTCGATGGCCTGGATCTTCTTGTGGACGTCGCCTTCGTGGCCGGTTTCGTCGGGCGCCTCGACGTGAAGATAGACGAAATCCTCGCTCATCAAGGCTTCTTTGGCTGCGGCCACCTTGCCGGCATAGTTCGTTCCCAGGTAGCCCGTGGCGCCCGGCACCATCCGGACCTTGAGCCCGGCCAGGACGCCCAGCCCCCGCACCAGATCCACGGCCGAGATGACCGAGCCGGTCAGCCCGTAGCGCTCGCGCAACGTGGCCAGCTTCATGGCTCGGCCCTGGCCCCAGGGCCAGATATCCGTGGCCGGCTTCTTGCCGGCGGCGATGCGCTTTTTATTGATTTCGCTGGCGGCCAGTATCGGGCGCGCCTTCTCCATGAGCGACAGCACGATCTTCTGCCCGGGCCCCTTCGGCAGGTGCGGCTCCCAGGGCTTGCCGCTGATGTCGTGTGGCGGCGTGCATTGGAGCCCCCGCGGGAAGTCGCGGATGATGGTCAGATGCCGGTAGCTGATGCCCGGTACGAACTTGATCGTTTCGGTGCCGAGCGCGGCCTGGATCTCCGCGATCATCGGCCGCGATTCTTCGCTGTTGATGTGGCCGGCCGAGTAGTCGTCCATCAGCCCGTCGCGCAGAGTGACCACGTTGCAGCGGAAGGCCGTGTCGGCCGCGTCGAGCTCGACTCCGATGCTGGCCGCCTCGATCGGGCCGCGGCCCTCGAAGTTCGCCGCCGCGTCGTAGCCGAGCAGCGAGAGGTTGGCCACGTCGCTTCCTGGCGGCAGGCCGGCCGGTACCGTCAGGACGCGGCCGATGCGGCCGATTCGGGTGATCTTGTCCATGTTGGGCGTCGCCGCGGTCTCGAGCGGGGTCCGCCCGCCGAGCTCGATGACGGGATAATCGGCCATGCCGTCGCCGACGAGAAAGGCGTATTTCACGGGGGATTCCTTTCGCTCAGGCCCGGCCGCTCAAGCCGTCGGCGAAGCCGATGACGGCCTCGCGCATCTGCGAGATGGTCAGGACCTTGTCGTGCAGGACGGGCCGTTCCTTGAGGCCGCGCACCGCCCGGTGCGGCGGCTCGCCGGCGATTTCACTCAGCCGCTCGATGGCCGCGAATTCGTCGGGCTCGGCCTTGCCGGTGATGGCGGCCAGGACGTCGCTTCCGAACTTGAAGGCGCTGGCGGTGGAGGCGATGATCACGGCCGGCCCGTCGGCCGCCCCCCTGTCCCGCGATACAGCCGAGGCCACCGCGGTATGCGTGTCGATGATCCGCCCCGTTTCCTCATAGACTTTCTTGATTTCGGCAAAAACCCGGGCTTCGTCCGCCCAGCCCGGCACGACCAACGCGTCCATGGCCGTCTTGGTTTCGGCGTCCACTTCGAAGACCCCCTTGCGGAAGCGCTCGGTGAACCAGGTCTTGATCTTCTCGGCGTTGCGGCCGGTCAGCTCGAACAGGAAGCGCTCCAGGTTGGACGAGATCAGGATGTCCATCGAGGGCGAAGAGGTCCGGTGGAACTCGCGGTGGGTGTCGTAGACGCCGGTCTGAAAGAAATCGGTCAGGATGTTGTTCTTGTTCGAAGCGCAAAAGAGCCGCCGGACCGGAAGGCCCATGGCCCGCGCATACCAGGCGGCCAGGATGTTGCCGAAGTTGCCGGTTGGGACACAGATGTCGACTTCCTCGCCGGGCCGGATCTCGCCGCGCGCTTGGAGCAGGGCGTAAGCCCGGACGTAATAAACGATCTGGGGAGCCAGCCGGCCCCAGTTGATCGAGTTCCCGGTCGACAGCTTGATGCTGTTGCCGGCCAGGTAGTCGCGCAGGGCCGAGTCCATGAACAGCGCCTTGACGCCGGTCTGGCAGTCGTCGAAATTGCCGCGGACAGCGAAGACCTTGGTGTTGTTGCCGTCGGTCGTGGCCATCTGCAGGCGCTGGACCTCGCTGACCCCGCCGTGGGGATAGAAGACGACGATCGAGATGCCCTCGGCGTTCTTGTAGCCCTCCAGGGCGGCCTTGCCGGTATCGCCCGAGGTGGCGACCAGGATGAGAGTGTGGGTCTTGTCGCCGGTCAGCGTTTTGGCCGTGGCCGTAAGCTGGGGCATGAGCTGGAGTGCTACGTCCTTGAAGGCGGCCGTCGGGCCGTGCCAGAGGTCGAGCAGAAAGCGCCGCCGGCCGAGCGGGCGCAGATCGACCACGTCGGGGACGTCGAAGGTCGTCTCGTTGTAGGCCTTGCGCAGGCAGGCGTCTAGGATGGCAGGCGTGAAGTCGGAGAAATACGGCGCCATGATGCGGCGGGCCGTCTCGAGATAGGACGTCTGGGCCAGCGTGTCCGCGTCGAGGGCGGGGATCGTCTCCGGCACGAACAGCCCGCCCCGCGGCACCATGCCCAGCAGGACGGCCTCGGAGGCGGAGGCGAAGGGGTGATTGGCGTGGGTTCCGATATAGCGCATGAGGGACCTCGGGGGACGATTCTAATGCACCCCCCGGCAGTGAGTCAAAAGAGTCAACTCCCATCTCCGGGGGATGGTCAGGCGGCACGGTGATCGGACAACGGCGAAACCGCGCGGGTTTAGACTTTTTTGCGAACCTCTTCGAGGGCACCCAACGGGCGCCGAGGGATGTTTGAGCACGCGACGATCATTGGGAACGATACGGAGTGGGTGATCATGCAGATCAGAGAGGTCAAACATGCGGAGTTCCGCAGGCGCCGAGAAGAGAAGCGCAAAAAAGGCGTGAAAAACCCGCGCCGCCGGTCCGATCATCGTGACGCAGGCCCCGGAGATGTAGATGAATCCAAAAAACGGCGCGGGGCTTATGATGCCCGGCCCGGTCCGTACACCAGCACTTTGAACGATCCGGGCTTCATCTTGGGCCGCGGCGCGGGCTGGCCGGCGACGGGCGCCGGCGCCTCTTCGTACTCGGCGGCGGAGAGATAGATCTTGTGCGTCTTGGGGTCGAGCGTCATCGTCCGTGCTCCCCGGGCCGTCGTCAGGGTCTGAACGGCCGTCAGCTTGTCGGGCGCCGTGTAGCTCGCGATCGTCACGAAGCCCTCTCCGGCAGAGGCCATGGCCAGACCTGTCCCGGCGTCGTAGACGCAGGCATCGGTGCCGTCGCCGGTGGGCACGGTGGTCACGATCTTACCCGTGGCGGCGTCCATGGCGATCATCAGCTTGTTGCCGGCGACGATGAAGAGCCGGTGGCTCTTCAGGTCGATGGCCATGCCCGAGGCTTCCTCGCCCGGAGCCAGCGGCCATTCGGCGGCCACCGTATGGGTTTTGGCGTCGATGGCCACGACCGTGCTCTTGGTCTCGATGTTGTTGTAGATCCGGTCCGCGGCCGGGTCGTAGACCGCGAACTCGGGTTTGCCGCCGAGCGGAATAGTCGCGATCACCTTGCCCGTCTTGGCCTCGAAGACCGTGGCCGACTGGCCGCGGCCGTTGAAGGTGTAGACCTCCTCGTGACCGGGGACGTAGAGGATGCAGTCGGGGTTCTCGCCCGTGTCGGCCTTGGCAATCGTCTTGAGCGTCTTCAGGTCGACGATCGAGGCCTTGTTCTCCCGGCCGTTGCTGGCGAAGCCGAGGCCGAGCTCGGGCGCCAGGGCGAAGCCGTGCACGCCGGGTAAGTCGGCGATCTCGCCGACGACCACGTCCTTGTCCATGTCGATGACCACGACTTTCGTGGCGTGCGAGACATAGAGCCGGCGGGCGGCGGCGTCGACGGACAGGTAGTCCCATCCGCCGTCGGCCCCGACCGGAATCGACTTCAGCAACCGATAGGTTGGACCCGCGGCGAATCCCGTCGCGGTCAGAACCAGCAGAAAGAGCACGATCAGGCTTTTCTTCGTCATCGAGTTCTCCTTTTTCTTGGACCGGCTTTAATAAATAGGGGGACACCATACATAACCACCTATCTCAATAAGAAAAGATCGGGGGTTATGTATGGTGTCCCCCTATTCTTTATCTCGATAGCGTAGGAACAAAAAGTAGACGGTCGGAGTGGCCACCAGCGAGAGCACGACCGAGATGCATAAGGCGCCGATGACGGCGACCGCCAGCGGCTTGAGCATGTCCGCGCCCGAGCCGATGCCGTAGGCCAGCGGCAGCATGCCCAGGGCGGCGGCCAGGGACGTCATCAGGACCGGCCGCAGACGGCGGCGGCCCGAGCGGACGAGAGCCTCGGCCAGGCCCAGGCCCTCGGCCCGGAGGTTTTTGACGAAGTCGAGCATCAGAATGCCGTTCTTGGCCACGATGCCGATGCCGATGATGGCGCCCAGAAGCGAGACGACGTTGAGCGAGGTGCCGGTGAGCCACAGGGCCAGGACCGTCCCGAACAGCGCCAGCACGGCGCCGAAGACGATGGCCAGCGGCTCGTAGAAGGAGCCGAACTCGAGGAGCAGCACGGTGAAGACGAGGAAGATGGCCATGAGCAGGACGAGGACCAGGTTCTTGAACGATTTCTGCTGCTGCTCATAAAGCCCGCCGTATTCGATCGAACCCGGGGGGATCGTCTTGTCCCGGCTCAGCGTGTCCTGGATCTCCTGCATGGCGCTGCCCATGTCGCGGCCTTCGAGCCGGGCGGTGACGGCGACGTCTTGCCGCGAATCCTCGCGCCGCAGCTCGAGCTGGCCCGGCTCTTCGACGACGTCGACCACTTGCGACAGCTTGATCAAGCCGCTTCCGGGCGTCCGAATCGGCAGATCGCGCAATCCGGCCACCCGCTCGATCCGCTTGGGATCGGCCTTGACCCGGATGTCGACGACCCGATCGCCCTCCAGCACGGATGAGGCGGTCTGGCCCAGCATAGCCGTGCCGGCGGCGGCCGTGATGTCTTCGGCGGTCAGGCCGAACCGGGATGCGTCGACGGACCGTACCCTTA
The DNA here is from genome assembly GCA_026393855.1 of Candidatus Aminicenantes bacterium. Classification (NCBI taxonomy): domain Bacteria; phylum Candidatus Aminicenantota; species Candidatus Aminicenantota bacterium. The sequence continues at coordinate 53,817 of JAPKZJ010000020.1, read as the reverse complement.
GGCTGATCGTCGGCCCGGTGTAGACAAGTCCGTCGAAAACGTCGACGACTCCCTTGATCTTGCCCAAGGATTCGGCGATCTCGGGCGCTTTTTGCTTGAGGAAGGCCGGATTGGTGGAGAAGATCTTGATCTCGATCGGTTGCGGCGCCCACATCAGATCGCCGATGAGGTCGCCCAAGATGCCCGGAAATTCCCAGTTGATCCCGGGAAGCTGGGCGTTGAATCGCCGGCGCAGATCGGAGATGACGTCTTCGGTCTTTCTCCGCCGATCGCGCTTCAGCTTGACCAGGAAATCGCCCGTGTTCGGCTCGGCGATGGACAGCGCCAACCGCGCCCCGGTGCGGCGGGAATAGCTTTCCAGCTCGGGAACCGTCCGTAGGATCGTCTCTGCCTGCAGGAGCTGGCGATGCGTTTCCGCCAGGCTCGTTCCCGGGGGCGTGAAGTAATCGATGACGAAACCGCCTTCGTCCATCGGTGGCAGGAATTCGCTGTCGAGCCGGTTATAAATAAAAACCCCGGCCAGAAAGACGAAGCCGCATACGGCCATGGTCGGCCAGGCGTGCCGCAAGGCCCAGCGGACGCCCGCCTCGTAGACGCGGATGACGCGGGAGAGCCAGGGGCCGCCCAGCTCTCCGGCCGGGACTCGGCTCTCCTTCCGGCCCGGCCGGATGAGCCAGGCCGCCAGCGAGGGCGTCAGGGTCACGGCAAGAACCAGGGACATCAGCAGGGAGACGACCATGGTCAGGGCTAGGGCGCGAAAGAAGACGCCGGTGATCCCGTCGAGAAAAGCCAGGGGGATGAAAACGACGACGGGGGTCAGGGTCGAGCCGATCAAGGGATGGATGATTTCCCCGAGCCCTTCTTGGACGGCTTCCAACCGGGATTTCCCGGATGTCCGCTTGGCGTGGATGGACTCGACCACGACGATGGCGTCGTCGATGACCAGGCCGATGGCCGCGGCGATGCCGCCCAGCGTCATCAGGTTGAAGGTCAGCCCGGTGATCTTCATCGACAGAAGCGTGATCAGAACGGTGACCGGGATGACCAGCGTCGCCACCAGGGTCGTGCCCCAGTTCTTGAGGAAGGCATAGAGGATGAACACGGATAGGGCCAGGCCGAAGAGAATCGCCTCCCAGACGCTGGCGACCGAGGAACGGACGATCTCGGATTGATCATAGAAGAAGGCCAGCTTCATGTCGGATGGAAGCTCGGTTTTTAAGGTTTTGAGCTCCTCCCGCAGCCGCTTGGCGATCTCCAGGGTGCTGCCGTCGGGCTGGCTGCGGACGTTGAGCAGAACGGCGTTCTCACCGTCGGCGGTGACCACGTTGAACACGGGCTCCGGCCCCCGCTCGACACGGGCGAAATCCTTGATCCGGACGGGATGGCCCGCGGCCGAGCGGACGACGAAGTTTTCGATGTCCGGGATCGAATGGACGCGCCCGTCGACCACCGTCAAATAAAGCGTATGGTTCTCCTCGTGCATCCCGGCCGAAGCCACGAAATTGTTCCGGATCAGGGCTTCGGTGACTTCGGGCCACGAAAGCCCCGCCGCGCCCAGCCGGACCGGGTCGACGATGACATGGTATTCGGGGCTGCGCCCGCCGACGAGGTCGACTCGGGCGACCCCGGAAATCCGCAGGAAGCGTAGCTTGAGATTGTAGCGCGCCGCCTCCCAAAGCTCGGTGATCGAGCGGACCGGGCTGGTCAGGCTGACTCCGATGATGGGGAAGGCCGAGAAGGTCAGGCGGAAGACCGAGGTTTCGGCCGTCGCCGGCAAAGTGCTTCGGATCTGGGACAAGCGGCTGAGGACATAGAGCTCCGATTCGATCATCGGGACGTTCCAGGTGAAGAAAACGCTGATCTCGGCCGCTCCGCGCCCCGTGGCCGAGCGGACCGTGACCACGCCGCGGATGTCCTTCATGGCCTCTTCGATCGGGCGGGTGATCGTGGCCATCATCTCATCGGCGGGCATGACGCCGTTATCGACGAGCACGACGACGCGCGGGAAGTTCGTCTGGGGGAAGACCGACGAGGAGATGTTCAGGGCCGTGAAGGCCCCGGCCAGGCAGAGGGCCAGGCAGATGAAGGCGATCGACAGGGAATGCCGGGTGGCGAATTGCCCAAGGGCCGTCTTTGTATTCATGACGGGCTATTTGCCTGCCTTGGCCGCGGCTTCGACGGGATGGATCTTGACCCCGTCCGGGACCGCGTAGGCGTCCTCGGTGACGATGGCCAGACCGGCCTTGAGGCCTTCGCCCTCGACCTCGATCAGGCCGCCTTCGCGCAGGCCGAGCTTGACCGGCTTGCGGACGGCCTTGTCGCCCTGGATGAGGACGATCGTCCCGGCCCCGCTGCCCACAGCATCGGCGATGACGGCGGCTTCGGGCACAGCCAGGCATCCGGCCTTCTCCTGGCTGACGATATGGACGCTCAGGAACTGACCGGGTCGGAACCCGGCCCCGGCCGGGATCGAGATCCGCACCGGCAGAGTGTCGGTCGCTTCGTCGACCTGGGCGCCGACGTAGGTCACGGCGCCGGCGGCGTTGCTGTTTTCAAAACGGACGGGTTGTCCGGCTTTGAGGCCGACCGCTTCCGCGCTGGGGACTCGGACCGCGGCCACCAGCCGGTCGAGGTCGATGATGACCGCCAGCACGGTGTTGGCCTCGACGGCCTCGCCCGGCTCGGAGTTGATCTTGACGACGGTGCCGGCAAGCGGCGCGGTCACGGCCAGCAGGGCCAGGCCGGTCTCGGCGGCGCGCAGATCGCCCCGAGCCGCGTTGAGCTGCTGTTCGGCCTCGAGGTAGCTTTTTTTCGATGTCCCCTCAACCGGCAGGAGCTTCTTCTGGCGCTCGAAATTGTCCTCGGCGAAGGCCAGGGCCTTCTTGGCTTTCTCCAGGGCCACTTCGGCCACCCGGCCATCCAGGCGGAAGAGGACCGCGCCTCGATTGATCCGCTGGCCTTCGACGCACTCGACGCGGGCCACGATCCCGGCCGTCGGCGAGGCGATCTCGGAGTCGGCGGGAATGCGGCCGGCCATGGCCGGCTCGGGCTCGACCTTGCCGAAAGCGGTGATCAAGAGGTGGAGGGTGGCGGGCTGGATGGTCCCGAGGTGGACGGCGACATCAGCCTCCACGACTTCGCCTTCTGCGGCGCCGCCGGACTTGGCTTTCGTGATCAGGAAGACCACAACCAGTCCGGCCGCGATCAATAGAATAAGGGCGGTCCAGGTCCGTCGTTTATTCATCCTTGCGCTCCTTGACCGGGCCGGCGGGCCGGTCCGGTGTTTTCAGAACCCAGCCGTCGCCGTCGAGCGGGCTTTGCACAGCGTCTTCGAGCTCCCCGGCCGCCTGCCGGGCCTTGATCCGCGCCTCCAGCCGGGCCAGCTCGCCGGCGGCCAGCTCGATCCGTAACCCGATGAGCTCGAGCTTGGAGATCTCCCCCAACTGGTAGCGGGCGGCGGTCGAGGCCTCGCTCTTCTGCAGGTTCCGCCACAGGTCGTCGGCGGCCTTGGCCTTCTCCCCGGCCAGGCGGGCCGCGGCGGCCGCGCTTTCGATCTCCCCCAGCACTTTGGCCTGCAGGGCCTGGAAGCGGGCGGCCGCTTCGGCCCGCTTCGCCTCGGCCTCCGCGATCGGGCCTTTGTTGCGGTTGAGCAGGGGCAGGACGAGGGATAGGCCCAGCGACCACTTGGCGTCCGTTTGATCCAATTGGAAGCCGGGACCGAGGCTCAAGTCGGGATATTGCTTGGCGATCTCCAGCCGCAGGGCGGAATCTTCGGCCGCGTATTCGGCCAGGGCGGAGAGGATGTCGGCCCGGTTCACCAGGGCCCGGCGGCGGATCTCGACGGCGGGGAGGTCGGCGGCCGGGCGGAGCAGGCTGTCGAAGGACAGGGGAGCGCCGTCCAGCGCCGCGGCCGGAACGCCGATCGCATCGGCCAGCTTGACCCGGGCTTGGGCGCTCTGCTGGGCCGCATCTAGGGCGGCCAGCCGGCTGGAAGCCAAGGCCATGCGGGCCTGGGTGACGTCGGAGGGCGAGGCTTCACCTATGGCAAGCTGGGCCTCCAGGATGCGGACGTTTTCCGCCTGGGCCTCCCGCAGGCGCCCGAGGAGGGCTTCCGTCTCGCGGGCCGAGTAGAGCTCGAGATAGGCCTGGCGGAGGCGGCTGCGGACTTCCCAGGCGGCGGACAGGATGTTGAGGCGGGCGGCCTCCGACAGATTCTTGGCCTGGGCGATGCGATAGCCGCGCTTGCCGGCCGTCTCGATCGGGATCTCCAGGGCGGCCTCGGGGATCCAGGGCGTGACCTCGGAAGTGGGGGATGTGGAGTTGTAGCCCATCAGGATGCTGCCGGTCGGGTTGGGACGTTCGCCGGCCGTGATCCGGCCGGCTTGGGCCGTGGCCCATTGGGCCCGGGCCACGTCCAGGTCGGGGTGATAGTAGAACGCCGCCAGGGTCAAGGCGGTCAGGTCCCAGGCCGCCGGCGGCCAGTCCCGGTCCGCGTTCATTTTAAGGAAGGCGACGAATTCGGGCGAATTCAGACGGCGGGCTTCGAAATCATCCAGGACCGCTGCCGCCGTGACCGGACGCGGCGTGTAACGGACACAGCCGGCGCCGGCGGCCAGGAGGAGGCTTAAAAGAATCAGGCTCGCATGGGCTCTTTTCACGCTTTCACCCTTGGCGTTAAATATGCGAGGTCGCATGAACGGACGATGAACCGGTAGGCGTATTTTAGACTAGCGGCGATGCGATTTCTTCCTTTTTCTTGACGGCGGGGCGATAATAGATTCTCTCCCGTCTCCGGGTTGCTGAAGCGGCACGGCATGACCGTCGGGGGAATGCTCATGGAAAAAGCAGGCCTCTACGTCCATTTCCCTTTTTGCCGGGCGAAATGCCCCTACTGCCATTTCGCCAGCCGTTCCTATGACCGGGGAAGCGCTCTGGCTTGGGCCGCCGGCGTCCTCAAAGAAGCCGAGGCCGCCGCAGGGCTCGGCCTGCGCTTCGACACGCTGTATTTCGGAGGCGGGACGCCGTCGCTTATCGATCCCGACGAATTGGTCCCGCTCATCGACGGCCTTCGCGAGCGCCTGCGGCTCGAACCGCTCGAGTTCACCCTGGAGGCTAATCCCTCGACCAGAATCGGGCCGGGATCGTTCTCCGGCTTGTCCCGGGCCGGTGTCACGCGCTTGAGCGTCGGCGTCCAATCCTTCGACGATGCCGTCCTCGGAGTCCTCGGCCGGGAGGCGACCGCGGCCGAGGCCGAGCGATACGTTGCCCAAGCCGCGGATTCGAGCGGATTCTCCCTCGGCCTGGATTTGATGGCCGGCGCGCCCGGGGAGGCCCAAGCCGGCCTGGAGAAGACGCTCGAGGCCGTCTCGCGCTTGCGGCCTGATCACGTCTCGGTCTATCTGCTTGAAAACGTGGAAGGGCTTCCGTTCGAAGCGATCCTGCGGGAGCACCCGGTCGAGGACGACGCCGCGGCGGACGCCTTCGAATTTCTGGCTCGGGGCCTGGCTTCGCTCGGCCTGCGTCGATATGAAATCTCGAATTTCGCCCGTCCCGGGTTCGAATGCCGCCACAACCTCAAGTACTGGCGCTACGAGCCCTTTCTCGGCTTGGGTCCTTCGGCCGCGTCCCATATCGGGGCCGAACGATGGACGAATGCGGATCGGCTGGAGGATTGGCTGGCCGGACTGGAGGCAGGGTGCGATCCGCGTCGGGAGATTGTTCGGCTCGAGCCAGAGGCGTCAGCCCGCGAAGCCATGGCGGCCGGATTGCGGCTGGTCGAGGGAGTGGACTTGGCGGCCCTGGAGCGCCGGTTCGGCATCGATTTCGCTGCGACGACGGGCGCGGCGATCGCACGGCTCAAAGAAGACGGCTTGTTGGCCGGCGAGGGGAGCCGGATTTGGATTCCCGAGGAGCGCCTGCTCGTCTCGAACGCGATCTTGGCGCGGTTGATTTAGCCGGCGTCAGAGAACGATTCTTTTGACCAGCGGGTTGATCCTAGTCAGCATCTCATAGGCCGTCGTGCCGATCCGCACACCGAGCTCGGCTGCGGTGACGGTATGTTTTCCGTCTGTGCCGATTAAAGTCGCTATGTCCCCGACTTTGCAAGGGGCATCGGTGACGTCCACGATGATCATGTCCATTGAGATCCGGCCCCGGACCCGCGCCCGCCGGCCGTTGATCAGGACTTCGCCGTTCCCGGACAGGCCGCGGTCGTAGCCGTGCCAGTAGCCGATCGGGATGATGGCCAGCTTCGAGTTGCGATCCAGCCGCTCGGTCATGTCGTAGCCGACGAAGGACCCCTTGCGGGCGGGCTTGATCTCGGAGACGATGCTCCGCCACGACAAGACGGGGCGGAATTGCATCTCGCCGCCGAACCGCATCTCGAGCTCCTTGGACGGCCACAGCCCGTAGAGGCAAATCCCGAAGCGGACCGCGTCGAGATGGTAGCGTCGGTCGAGCAACGCCGCGCCGCTGGCCGCGCAGTGCGAGACCACGTGCGCCGGTCGGCCGGGGGCGGTTTTCAGAAAAGCCAGGGCTTTCCGGAATTCGTCATATTGGGCCCGGGCCGAGCCCGGATACCCGGGGTCCTTGGCGGCCATGAAGTGCGTGTAGACGCCGGCCAGTCCGGACTGGAGCCGGGCCTTGCGGATCTTGGCCCAAGCCTTGGGCAGGTCGGCGGGGTAGAAGCCCTGCCGGTGCATGCCCGTGTCGATCTTAAGGTGATAGCCCGGCCGCTTGGCTGCCTTGGCCAGGGCGTCGAGCGCCTCCCATCCCGATACGGTCAGGTGGAGAGCATGCTCGGCGGCCGAGGGCAGGAGGTAAGGCAGGGTCGGCCCCAGCACCAGGATCGGCTTGGTGACGCCGGACTCGCGCAGGCGGCTGCCTTCGACCACACTGTCCACGCAAAAGCCGTCCGCGCCGAGCTTTTGGCCCATCGTCGCCAGCGGCACGAGGCCGTGGCCGTAGGCGTTCGACTTGCAGACGAGCCATAATCCCGTGCGCGGCTGGAGCAGGGCCCGGCAGGCGCGGATGTTGTGGCGGAAGGCGGCCGGGTCGATCTCGACCCAAGTCTTGTAGCGGATCTCATCGAGGGGCATGGGGGGGGCCTCACTTGCCCTGGGCCAGGAGGGTCAGGACCCGGAGGACGAGGTCCGTCGTGTTGGCCAGATAGGCGAAGTCCACGGTCTCGGCCGTATCGCCGGGCCGGTGGATGAACGGGGTCGTGTCGTCGTGATGATACTCCTCGGTCAGGCCGACGGCCTTGAAGCCCAGCCGTCGGAAAGCCGAATGATCGGAGCCCCCCTCCTTGGTCACGAGGAGCGGGATGGGGGGCGTCATCTTCGAGGCGACGCCCGTGTAGAGATCGAGCGCGCCGTCATACGGGATCTCGAGCTCGACGGCCCGGTCGCCGTCCTTATCCCAGCCCATCTGGTCGATGGTGTGGACGGAATGGATTTTGGCGCCTTCGTCCTTGAGCTTCTGGGCGAAAGCGCGGCTCCCCCGCATGCCCCGCTCCTCCTCGTCGAAGAGGATGAAGATAATCCGGCGGGTGAGAGGCTTCAGGTCCGACAGGCGGGCCGCGGCGGCCGTGACGGCGGCCGTGCCCGTGGCGTTGTCGTTGGCGCCGGGCCCGTTGCGGACCGAGTCGTAGTGGGCGCCGAAGACGATCGTCTCCGTCGCCGGATCCGCGGGGCCGACGACGGCGTAGATGTTCTGTCCCTCGGCGCTGTAGTCCTGCGTCTGGACGGTGAGCCCGAGCCCCTGCCAGACTTCGATCAGGTAGGCGCGGGCCAGCTTTTTGTCCTCGATCGCCGCGCGGGCGGCGATCTTGATCCCCGGCTTGATCTCGACCTGCCCGGCCAGCTTGGTCACGATGTCCTTCTCCAGGGCGTTGATGTCGACATCCGGAGTGCGGAGGACGGCCTTGACGACCGGGATGCAGGCGGCGAGGCAGACGATCCCGGCGCATAACAGGGCGGTTCGCCAAGGCGGGACGTTCGCGCGGCGGGCGGCGGGGGCTTGGGAGTGCATGGCGAACCTCGTGCCGTCTACTCTAACAACCGGGCCGCGGGATTGTCAATCGCCGTTCCTCGCCCTATAGGAGTCCCTTGCGGCGCGCGGGCTACATGGGCAAGAGAATACGGGCGCGGCCGTTAGGCGCTTTGCGCCCGGAACGTGAGCCGGAATTCCGTTCCGCCGTCGCGGATGAGCTCGAACCGGCCGCTGATCTGGTCGGTCAAGGAATTTACGATGACCATACCCATGGATTCCGCTTTTTTCAAGTCGAATTCCGGCGGCACCCCGATACCGTCATCGTGGACGGCCAGGAGGACTTGGCCGTCCGGCAGGCGCCGCAGCCCGATATTCAGCCGGCCGCGCCGGCCATCGGCGAAGGCGTGCCGCATGGCGTTGCCGATCAGCTCGCCGGCGATCAACCCGACCGGGACCGCCGTTTCGATGGGGAGCCCGATCGTCTCCAGCTCGGGCGTGATGGTGATGCGGGCCGAGTCCACGGCGTAGGCCTGGGCGTAGTGGATGACCATGTCGCGCAGATAGTTCCCGATGTCGATTTGGGCCAAGTCCGGCGATCGATACAGGCTATCATGAACCGCGGCGATGGCACGAACCCGCCGGCGAATCTGGCGCAGGGCCTCCACACAAGCTGGGTCATTGATGTTGCGGGCCGAGAGGTTGACCAGGCTGGAGATGATCTGCATGTTGTTCTTGACCCGGTGGTGGATCTCGCGGAGAAGAGCCTCTTTTTCTTTCAGGGAGGCCTGGATTTTCGCTTCCGCCCGCCGCCGTTCGGAAATGTCGCGCGAGACGGTCAGAATGCCGGTGGGCCGCAGGTCCTCGTCGCGGATGAAGGACAGGCTGACTTCCGTCCATACCGTCGTCCCGTTCTTGCGGTACTCTTCCAGCTCGACGTTGCGCGAGCGGGTCGGTTCCGCGCCCTCCTTGGCTTCCAGCTCCATCTCTTCGATCAGGATGCCGGAGACGAGGGCTTTCGACTCGGGCGTCATGACCTGGTCGAGGGTTTGGGCCAGGGCTTCTTCCGGCGTGTAGCCCCGCAGCCGGACGATCGAGGAGTTGACATACGTGATCCGCAGGTTCATATCCAGGACGGTGATGACGTCGACGGTGTTCTCGGTGATCAGGCGGTATTGCCGCTCGCTTTGGCGGAGCGCCTCTTCGGCGTGCTTGCGCTGGGCCGTCTCCTGCTCCAGACGGGCTATTTTCTCCTCGAGTTTGTGAACCAAGCGTTCGGAGTAAAGCCTGAGAACCTCGGCTTCATCCGCCGGCGCGGCCGGCCGCCGGGGCCGGCTCCGAGCGACCTCCTCCAGAAGCCCGCGGACGTTGTTCATTAACACTCGCGGATCGAGGGGCTTGCGGTAGAACCGATCGGCCCCCAGGGTCATGGCGAATTCCTCATCCCTTTGATCGATGTAGGTGGCCGTGTAGAAGATGAACGGGAGATTCCGCCACCGCTCGTCCGCGCGGATCCGCCGACAGAGCTGGTACCCGTCCATGACCGGCATCAGGATGTCCGAGATGACCAGATCCCAGGTCCCCGTCTCGAGGAAGTCCAGGGCCGCCTTGCCGTTGGCCGCTTCCTCCGTACGAAAGCCCGTTCCCGAAAAAAGGTATTTCAGGAAATAGCGGTTCTCCTCCAGGTCGTCGACGATGAGGATGTTCATGGGGTTTCTCCGCCGGCTTGCCGGAAGCGCTCCAGGACTTTGATGAAGGCGGGTGGGTTAATCGGCTTTTCGACATAGGCCGTGCAGCCGGCGGCCAGGGCTTTCTCCTTGTCCCCGACCATGGCGTAGGACGTCACCGCGATGATGGGAACCGCCTTGAGCGCGTCGTCCTGCCGGATCCGCCGCGTGGCGGCGTATCCGTCCAAAACGGGCAATTGGATGTCCATCAGGATCAGGTCGGGCCGGTGGGCCTTGGCCATCTCGACCCCGGCCGCGCCGTCCCTCGCCTCCAAGACCGCATAGCCCAGCTTGGCCAGAATGAACCGCATCATGTAGAGATTGTTCTCGTTGTCTTCAATGATGAGTGCTGTCGGCATTAGGATTCTCCTTCCAGTGCAGGGGCAGGCTGAAGGTGAAGATGCTGCCGCTGCCGTACTCGCTTTTGACGCCGATGGACCCGCCGAGCATGGTCAAGATCTTCTTGCTCAGATACAATCCCAATCCGGTCCCTTCATACCGCTTGGTCGAGGACATGTCGATCTGCCCGAAGGGATTGAACAGTTTGCCGATATCCTCGGGCCGGATGCCGACCCCTCGGTCGGTGACGCTGATCGTGAGCTCGTCCGGCGAGGCGCCGGCGTCGACGCGCACGTCGCCTGTTTCGCTGAATTTGACGGCGTTGGCCAGCAGGTTCATCAACACCTGCTTGACCCGGCGCCGGTCGCTCTGCAGGACCAGGCCCGCGGGGACGCTCGCCGTCACGTCCAAGCCTTTGGCTTTGGCCAGGGGCATTACCGCCTTGACGGTCTCCTCCGTCAGCTCGGCGACGGAGAACGGCGCGATATCCAAATCCACGCGGCCGGATTCGATCTTGGAGATGTCCAGGATTTCGTTGATCAGGTCTAGAAGATGTTTGGCGCTGGATTCGACCATGGCCAGCTGCCGCGTCTGTTCGTCGGACAAGGCGCCCGACATTCCCATCAACAGCAGACCGGTGAACCCCAGGATGGAATTGAGCGGTGTGCGCAGCTCGTGGCTCATGGAGGCCAAGAATAGACTCTTGAGGCGGTCCAGCTCGATCAGGCGCTCGTTGGCCGCCGCCAGCTCGCGGGTCCGCTCCTCGACCCGGCGCTCGAGACTCTCGTTGAGGGCTTTGATCTCCGCTTCGATCTTTTTCCGCTCATTGATGTTCCGGATGATGACCAGGTCGGCCGGCCGGCCCCGGAAGGAGATCACGGCGGCGTTGACCTCGGCGTGGATGCGCAGGCCCGTCTTGGTGACGAAGATCGTCTCATACATAGCGGCGGAAACGACGCCCCGCAGCCGGTTGGAATAGTAATAGGCCAGCTTCTCCCGCTCTTCCTCCGCGACGTGTTGCAGGAAGGGCGTTCCGATGAGCTCTTCCAAGGGGCTCTCGGACATGGCCACCAGACTGGAGTTGGCGAAGACGAAGCGGTCGTCCTGGATGATGACGATGCCGTCCTTGGCGTTCTCAACCAGCGTGCGGTACTTGGATTCGCTTTCGCGGAGCGCCGACTCCGCCTGATCCCGATCCTTTTCCCGGTTCTGGATCATGGCCAGCATGGCGTTGAAGCCCCGGTAGAGCACGCCGAGTTCGTCCCTTCGGGGCTCTTGAATGCGGATCGATAGGTCGTTGGTCCGGGAGACGCGGCCGATGACATCGACCAGGCGAAGGATGGGGGTCGAGAGGGTTCGTTGGGCCAGGATCGCCAGGAGCCAGGCGATCGCCATCCCTCCGGCCAAGGCCGCTCCGGCCAGGAGATAGCCGCGAAACAATCTTTTTTGGTCCTCGCCCAAGTCGTAGCGCAAAACGATCGTCCCAAGCCGTTCGCTATCCTGGACGATCCGGCGCGACAGCGTGTAGGTCCGGCCCCGCCTGGCCTCGAAGTCGCCCGCCTCGGCCCGGGGGAGGGTTCCCCCGAGAACGGGCCTGCCGTATTCCGCAAAGACAAGGCCTGTTCCGTCCAAGATCCAGGCCCGGGTCACGGCGGTTTCGGCGGCCAGGGACCGAAGGGTTTTGGCGGCGTCCGCGGGATCGCGGAAATTCAAAGCCGAGGTGCAGTTGGTGCCGAGCATGTCGGCCAAGGAGGTCAGCTTGGCCCGGATAGCCGCGCGGGAGGCGCGCGCTTCATTAATAACATTGAAACCTGCGGACAGGGCCAAGACGGCGAAGGCGACCAGAAGCGGCAGAAGGATCAGCTTCTTCTTGATGGACAGATCCTCGAACTTCATGGCCGGATCTTCCCTTCCCGGGCGTCGACGAGGATGGCCAGCTTCAAGAGCTGCGACCCGATCTTCAGCCGGGTTTTGCTCACGGCTTTTTCGCTGATCTCGAACTTGACGGCTTCTTCCCGCAGCACGAAGTTGACGGCGACGCCCTGCTCCCGAGCCAGACCGGCCGCCTCGCCGACGGTGAGGACATCCTTCCCTTCCGTCTCTTTCAGAATCTGGGCCAGCCGGGCGGTCTCGGATTTGGCGATGAACAGGATCTGGGGGCGGCCTATCTGGGTCGGATCGAGGCATTGCCGGACGAGAAGCGGCTTCGGGCCGACGGTCTTTTTCTTGGCGATCTCCAGCAACGGAGCCGTGATTTCGCTCTCGCCGAAGACGACGATTGAGACGGCCTCGGCGGGCGCGTCCTCCGGCCATGCGACGTACCGGGTGAAATGGTAGAGAAAGACCGCTTTGACGTCGTATTCGGAAGAGGGCGGGTTGCCGACGGCCTGACCAAAAGCGCCGCCGGCGAGGCATCCGGACAAGACGAGGCCGGTCGCGAGGCGGAGGGCGAGCGATCGTCTCCTCACCGGCGGGCGGCCTCCGCCGGCTCCGTTCCAGGCCGCTCTCCTCAAAACGCGTACCCCATGGACAACCGGATGCTGCGCTGGGGCTGACGATAGCGGCTGGGCGGCAGGATGGAGGGGTGATAGTAGACGGCGTCCAGCAGATTGTTGACGACGAGCTGACAGTCGATCCCCCAGGGAAGGGAAAGAGTCAGGGCCGCGTGAAGGAGGAGCGCGGCGTCAATCCGATCGTTCCCCGTGGTTGGGATGATCTTGGAGTTCTTGCGCCGGCCGAGATATTGGCCGCGAAGGCTGATCCGGAAGCGCGGCGTGAAGGCGTAGAGAATCCCTGCGTTGCCGCCGTGGGGGGCGATTTCCGGCGCCTGCTCATCGAGGGCGTTTATGGATCGGGTGTAGGTGTAGTTGAGATAGGCCTTCAGCCGGCCCTGGCGGAATTCCAGTCCGGTTTCGCATCCGTCGGTCGTTAAAGCGCCGGCGTTGATCCACCGGAATTGATCTCCTTGACTCTCCCGGACCAGGAGGTTGGAAAGGCGGTTGTGGTAGGCCGAGACGTCGAACCGGAGGTGGGGAGAGAAAGACCAGCCGCCGGCGGCCTCCCAGGAAGCGATCTTTTCCGGTCCCAGGTCCGGATTGCCTATGCCGTTAGTGTAATCCCAGGGCTTCGGAGCCCGGAAGGCCTGCATATAAAGGATTTTGGTGGTCAGCTTGCCCTGGTTGAAAACGAATCCGAGGCGCGGCGTCGTCACCGCGCCGTAGTAGCTGCTCTCGTCGTGCCGCAGGCCGAGGAACAGGTCGATGGTTTTTGAAAGAGAGGTTTGGGATTGGGCATAGAGGCTGATCAGGCTGTTCGTCAACATATCCGGAGCGGCCGGGACGGCGGGGCGCATGTCCGCGGCCACGCTTTGGCTGATGGAAATCGTCTCGGCCAAACGCTCCTGCTCCAGGACGAGGCCGAACGATAGGCGCCAGCGGGCGTCGGGCGTCCAGCGAAGCTGGGATTCGTTTCCGATCGAGTGGTTCGGACGATAATACCGAGACTGCCGGCCCGGGGCATCCGACGTCGGAAGCTCGATGATCGGGATCGTATCGTCAAGGACGGTGGTGTCCCGGTAATAGACCGTAGATCGAATAGACCAAGTCTTGGCCCGATCATACGCATAGGCGGCCCAGGTGTTTAGAAATCGGATGTGCCAATTCACGCCGTGGTCGCTGATCGGCGTCATCCCGGGAGCGGTGAGGCCCATCTGGGCGGTCGCGTAAGAGGCGTCTTTGTCCTGGAACATCAAGCCGGCGCTGAAATTCTTGTACCGGACGCGGGCGTCGAGCGAGGCGTCGTTCTCGAAATTCTCCATGTTCTCGGTCCAGTTGAAGTCGCCGGCCGCGCCTTTCAGGTCCGCCTTGTCGCTCCGTTTGAGCATGCCCGCGATGCTGAATCCGAAGTCCGCCTTCTTGCCATAGGCGGCATAGCGGACGTCCGCTTGATAGGTGCGGTAGCTGCCGGCCAGGACGGAAGCCCGGCCGCCCGGGGCGTCCTTCGGATCCAGGGTGATGATGTTGATGATGCCGGAAACGGCGTTGGTGCCGTAAAGGGCGGACGCGGGGCCGTAGACGACCTCGATCCGGTCCACGTTGGCCAGGTTATACTGCCCGCCGCCGTAGTAGCCTCCGGAATTCAGCTCGTTGGTCTGGATCCCGTCGACCAGGAGAAGAATCTTGTTGTTCTGGCTGGGCACGCCCCTGATGAAGGCATAACTGTTGAAGCCCAGGATGTTGCGGAACTGAAAACCGGGCAGATCGGCGAGGGCGTCTTCCAAGGTCAAATACCCGTTGTCCCGGATCTGTTCCGCGGTGATCACGCGCACGGTGGCCGGGACCCGGTTGATCATCTCCAGGCTTTTGAGGGCCGAGACGACTTTCAAATTGGCCAGATCGGTCATATCGAGCGAGAGAAGCTCGTCCAGCGTTTTTTCCTTGGTTTGGGCGAGGAGAGGTGAGGCGAATACGACAAAGGCGATCAGGCCGGCTAAAAAACGACTCTTCATCGCCGGGCTCCTTTGGGACTAGGAACGCCACGTACGATCCCTATTTCTCATAACTTATCACCTTGAACCCCTCCGCGCAAGGCGTCGGGTTCGATCCTTGACGTTCGCCAAGAAGAAGAGCTACCCTGGACCCAAGCCGGTCCGCTTTCCGCGGCGACGGCGGAACGCGGGAAAGGAGCCGAATGATTTTGCACGCCGTGCCCAAAGCCTGGTTGGCCTGGGATTTCGACGTCCGGGATGACGCCGATCAACCCCTGGGAGAGGCGAGGCTTTCGTCCTGGCGAGAGCGGGGGGCGGTCTGCGCGGGGAACGTCGAGTATCGGGTGTTCCGTGAAAGCCTCCTCGGCGCCTTTGTCCTTGAAAAGGAGGGGCTGCCCCTGGCTCGGGCCGTGAAGCCGAGCGCCCTCCTCCGGTCCTTTGAGATCGAGCTTGAAGGACGGGCGTTCACTCTCAAAGCCTTGTCGCCGGTGCGCCGGGCCATGGTTTTGTCGGAGGGGGGCGTCGTCGTCGGCACGATCGAGCCCGAAGGGATTCTGACGCGTCAAGCCCGGATTAAAATGCTTGACGAGCTTCCCCTTGTCCTCAAGCTGTTCGTGATCTGGCTGACGCTGCTGATCTGGAAGCGCGAGTCGGATTCCGGGCATCCCGGAACGGGCGTGGATCCCGGAGCGATCGCGGGGGGCATGGGCTGACGCCGATCGGGTCTCGTCGGTCCGCCGGCTTGACAGGCGGCGCGGCGGCGCATTATCGTCCGGGACGATCGGAAACGATTCCCGGGAGGACGTCATGCGAAAAGCCGTCGTAGGCCTAGCCGCCCTGACTTTATTTGCGTCGGCCGTTTTGGCCGCGGAAATTCATGTCGCCGTCAACGGCAAGGATCATAACGCCGGGACTCCGGCCGCCCCTCTCCGTACCATTCAGCGGGCCGCCGAGCTGGCCCAGCCGGGCGACATCGTCACCGTGCACGCAGGCATTTATCGCGAGCGCGTCAATCCGATTCGCGGCGGCACCTCCGACTCCAAGCGGATCGTCTTCCGGGCCGCGCCCGGCGAAAGGGTCGAGATCAAGGGCTCGGAGATCGTCAAAGGCTGGCGCAAGGTTCAGGGCGATACCTGGCAGGCGCGAATCCCGAACGCCCTTTTCGGCGCGTTCAATCCCTACGCCGACCTGATCCGCGGCGACTGGTTCGATCCCAAGGGCCGCCCCCATCATACGGGAGCCGTCTACCTCGACGGCGAATGGCTGGCCGAGGCGGCGACCCTGGATGAGGCTTTAAAGCCCGCCGGTACTGCGCCGCTCTGGTTTGCCAAGGTCGAAGGCGAGGCGACGACGATTTGGGCCCAGTTTCCAGGGGCCGACCCCAACGCCCGGCTCGTGGAGATCAACGTCCGCCGGGCGGTGTTCTATCCCGAAAAGACGGGCGTCAATTACTTGACGGTCCGCGGCTTCATCCTGCGGCAGGCGGCGACACCTTGGGCGCCGCCGACGGCCGAGCAGGTCGGCCTGATCGGGACGAACTGGAGCCAGGGCTGGATCATCGAGGACAACGTTGTCAGCCACTCCATCTGCTCGGGCATCGCGCTCGGCAAGCACGGCGACAAATTCGACAATACTTCGAGCGACACGGCCGAGGGGTACGTCAAGACCATCGAGCGCGCCTTGGCCAACGGCTGGAGCAAGGCGAAGATCGGCGGGCACGTCGTTCGCAACAACGTCATCTCGCACTGCGAGCAGGCCGGCATCGTCGGCAGCCTGGGTGCCGCGTTCAGCACGGTCACCGGCAACGTCATCCACGATATCCATGTCCGGGCGCTCTTCACCGGCGCCGAGATGGCGGGCATCAAGCTTCACGCCGCGATCGACGTCGAGATCAGCGGCAACCACATCTATCGGGCGATCCGCGGGCTGTGGCTGGACTGGATGGCCCAGGGGACGCGCGTCTCCGGCAACCTCTTCCACGACAACTTGGACCAGGACCTCTTCGTCGAGGTTGATCACGGGCCGTTCCTGGTCGACAACAACATCTTCCTTTCGACCAGGACCCTGCTCGATGTTTCGCAGGGCGGAGCCTATGTCCACAACCTCATCGCGGGATCGCTCCATATCAATCCTTTCGACGCCCGGCAGACGCCGTACCACAAGGCCCATTCCACCGAGCTGGCCGGGATGCACGACAATCCCTACGGCGACGACCGCTATTACAACAACCTGTTCGCCAAGCGCGGAGACCTCACCCCTTACGATAAAACCCCGCTGCCCGTGAAGATGGAGGGGAATGTTTTCCTTGGCGGCGCCAAGCCTTCCAAGTTCGAGACGGACCCGCTGGTCCAGCCGGATTTCGATGCGGCGATCAAGCTGGTCGAGGCGCCGGACGGGTTCTATCTAGAGATGGCCTTCGATCCGGCCTGGTCGGCGCGAATGCGGCCGCTGGTGACCACGGCGCTGCTGGGACGGGCGACGATCCCCGACTTGCCCTATGAGCGGGCCGACGGTTCGCCGATTCGGATCGCGACGGATTTTTGGACCAAGGCTCGCTCCGAATCGAACCCCGCGCCCGGCCCGTTCGAGAATCCCGGCTCCGGGCGGATCCGGCTCAAGGTTTGGCCGCTCGCGCCTCGTTCTCTTTGATCCGGGCCTTGATGATCTTCCTGACCAGGGCCGCCGGAAGCGGCTTGGCGGCCGTGAAGTGGACCGTCCCCGTCGCGGTGTCGTAGTCTTTCAGCTCTTCCTTAAAGGCTTTGACGGTGGCGCCGGGAAAAAAGCTGAGGTGGGCCATGAACGCCGCGAAACCCGCCAAGTATCCTTGGTGTTTGAAAGAAGGGATTCCATAGCTGATCATCTCCTCGGCCTTGGGTGCCGCAGATTTGATGGTCGCGCGCAGCTTTTGCAGGACGGCCCGCTCCTTCGCCGGGACGGCCGCCAGATAGGCGTCGACGCTTTTGGCCGGGCCGCCGCGCTTGGGTTTCGCTTTCGCAGGGGATTGTTTCATGGCGCTTCTCCGCTGGCCGCCGGGTTGTCGGGCCGGCTCCCTGTTATCTGGGAGTCCTCGCGGATATTATATGACGAGGCGGGGATTTTTTCTGGTTCTTCTCCCATCTCCAGGAAACATCAGCGGTTCGGGGTGTCGGCCAACGGCGAAACCGCGCGGGTTCCGGCTTTTTACGCCTCTCCGCGAGGGCAGCCAACGGCCGCCGAGGGCTGTTTGAGCACGCGACCATCTAGCGGAATCGAAACGGAGTGGGTGGTCACTAAAACCGGGAGATCTCGAATGCGGAGTTCCGAGGCGCCGAGCGGATTGGCGTAAAAAGGAGTGGTGAACCCGCGCCGCCGGGACGATACTCCGAACCGCGTTTCCCGGAGATGGGAGATGATCCCTTTTTCTTCGGCCGGCGGCTTTGTGCTATGATCGCGACTAAGGACACACCCATGGACAACGACAGCCTGAATGAAACCCTGGTCAAACTGCGCGACGAGCTGCGCTACGCCCCGGTGGTCGACGACTCCGCGCGGGATTCGCTCCAGCGGCTAGACGGCGACATCCATCGCATCCTTCAGAGCACCGGCGACGTCCCGCCCGCCCATCATGTCCGCTTGCGGGAAAGCCTGCAGGACTCGGTCCAATATTTCGAGGCATCCCACCCCACGATTACGGCCTTGATGAACCAATTGCTCAAGGCCCTGGGCGATATGGGGATTTAAACCCGCGCGCTTGATTCGGTCCTCTCCATAGAGACGGCGGAACGATCTCGGCTTATCAGCCGAACAGGGGAGCGCCATGAACGCGAAAGTTTTGATCGTCGACGACAACAGCTCCAATCTTTGTTATCTGGAGACCCTGCTCCGGGCCCATGGCTGGGACGTGATCTCCGCGGCCAACGGCGAAGAAGCTCTGGCCAAGGCCCGCCTCGATCTTCCGGACATGATTGTGGCGGACATTTTGATGCCGGTGATGGACGGCTACACCTTGTGCCAGCAATGGAAGTCGGACGATCGATTAAAACAGATCCCCTTTGTCTTTTACACAGCCACCTATACGGAAGCGAGAGACGAGGCGTTTGCCTTGAGGCTCGGGGCGGAACGATTCCTCATCAAGCCCCTGGGTCCGGAAATCTTGATGAATCAATTGATGGAGGTGCTGGGCAAAAGTCCCCGCGCCGGGCGGGCGGCGGCGCCGTCTTTGGGCGAAGACGCCGAGTTTTTCCGGGGGCACGATGAGATCCTGTTTAAAAAGCTCGAAAAGAAAATGCTGGATCTGGAGATCGCGAATCAAAAGTGGACCGCCTTGGAGGAGAAATACCGGCTGATTTTTGAAAACATGACGGACATCATTTTTCGGATCGACGCGGATTTCACGATTTCCGCCGTATCGCCCAGCGTGGAGAGGGTCTTGGGGTATGGGCCGCAAGATTTTATCGGCCATCCGGTTTCGGACTTGGCCAGAGTTCTCGGTCCGGATTCTTTTCCGCGGGCTTTAGATGAGATCCGTTCGGTTTTTTCGGGGGAGACGATTTCGGCGACGACTTATCGGTTGATCGCCAAAGACGGTTCGATTGTCGCCGGCGAAGTCAGCGGGGCTCCCATGCGGCGTGAGGGCGTCATCGTAGGCGTGATCGCCGTGGCCCGCGATATTACCAAGCGCCGACAGGCCGAGGAGGATCTTCGGGAGAGCGAAAAAAAATACCACGGATTGTTTGATTTTTTGCCGATCCCGGTCTATGAGATGGATTTTGAGGCGAATATCACGGCGGCCAATCGGGCCATGATCGAGACTTTTAGAGGCACCCGCGAGGATTTGGAAAAAGGCTTCAGGGCCTGGCAGCTGCTTTCGCCCGAAGGCATCGCCCAATCGCGCGAGAACATCCAAAGGCTTTTGAAAGGCGAGTCGTTGGGCGGAACGGAGTATCTCCTGCGGAGGCTGGATGGGTCCGTTTTTCCGGCCATCGTCTTCTCGCGAGTCGTCTATTCGTTCGGCCGGCCAACGGGGCTTCTGGGGGCGATCGTCGATATGACCGAGCGCCAGAAAGCCGAAGAGGATTTGCGCCGGATGAACGCGTTTCTGGACTCGATCGTCGAGAATATCCCGAATATGATCTTCATCAAGGACGCCAAGGAACTCCGATTCGTCCGGTACAACCGGGCGGGCGAGGAGCTGCTGGGCTATTCGAGAGAAGACCTGCTGGGCAAGAACGATTACGATTTTTTCCCGCGAGAGCAGGCGGACTTCTTCGCGGCCAAGGACCGGGAGGTTCTGCGCGGCCGGGAGCTCGTGGAAATCCCGGAGGAGCCCCTGCAAACCCGGGCCAAGGGCGAGCGCGTCCTGCACACTAAAAAAGTGCCGATCCTATCCGCGGACGGAGAACCCGCGTTTTTGCTGGGCATCTCCGAGGATATCACCGAGCGCAAAGAGGTGGAGCGAGCGCTCCTCCGGACCGTCGAGAGCTTGAAAAAAGCCGTCAACACGACCATTCGGGTCATGGTCTCGGCCGTCGAAGCCAGGGATCCCTATACGGCCGGACACCAGATCCGGTCGGCCCATCTGGCTTGTGCCATCGCCGCGGAAATGGGCTTGCCCCAGGACAAGATCGAAGGCATTCGGCTGGCTGCGTCCATCCACGACATCGGGAAAATGTCCATTCCCGCGGAGATCTTGTCCAAGCCCACCAAGCTGACGGCCATCGAGTTCGCCTTGATCAAAGAGCACGCCAAAAGAGGCTACGAGATCCTCAAGACCGTGGAATCGTCCTGGCCGTTGGCGGAGATCGCCTACCAGCACCATGAACGCATCGACGGTTCCGGCTATCCCAGAAGCCTGAAAGGGGATGAGATCCTCATTGAAGCCCGCATTCTCGGCGTTGCGGATGTGATCGAATCCATGGCCTCCCATCGACCCTATCGTCCGGCCCTGGGGATTCAGGCCGCCCTCGATGAAATCGTGAAGAATCAAGGCATCCTCTACGACCCAGGGGTAGCGGAGGCCTGCCTGCGGCTTTTCGGAGAGAAGGGCTATCAGCTGACGGAGGCCTGATCGCGTCGGTCAGGACGCGAGGTCCGAGCCGAGCGGGAGCGTGAACTGGAACGTGCTCCCACGCCCCCAGCGGCTCTCGACCGAGAGGACCCCGCCCAGGCGCTCGACGAGCCGGCGGCTGATGGCCAAGCCCAAGCCCGTCCCCTCGTGCAGCCGTGCCGGGCCGCCGTCGATCTGATGGAAGGGCTGGAAGAGGGACGCGATATCCTCCGGCTTGATGCCGATCCCGGTATCGTTCACCCGGGTCACGATCCGCTCCCCGTCCAGGCGGCAGTCGACGCTCACTTCGCCGCGGTCGGTGAACTTGACGGCGTTGTCCAGCAGGTTCAGCAGGATCTGCTCGACCCGGAGGCGATCGCTCCGGATCCGGCCCACCTCCGCCGCGACCCGCGCTTCCAGCCCCAAGCCCTTTTTGTCGGCCAGGGGCTGAACGGCCAAGAGGACTTTCCGGATGGATGCGGGCAGATCGAACGACTCGTCGCGGATCTCGAACCGGCCGGCTTCGATCTTGGAGATGTCGAGCACGTCGTTGATGAGCGCCAGCAGATGCTGCCCGCTGTCCTTGACCATCCGGAGCTGCCGGGTTTGCTCCTCGTTCAACGGCCCGGCCGCGTCCAGCAGCAGGAGACCGGTGAAGCCGATGATCGAATTGAGCGGGGTCCGCAACTCGTGGGACATGGTGGCCAGGAAGACCGACTTGAGCCGGTCGGATTCCTCGGCCCGTTCCTTGGCCACGACCAGTTCCGCGGTCCGCTCGGCGACGCGCCGTTCCAGGCCGGCCTGCATGGCCCGCAGCTCCTCCTCGGCCCGCTTGCGGGCCGTGATATCCTGGCCGATGCTTAGGATTTCCGTCACCCGGCCCCGCGGGTCCAGCGTGAACTTGTTGGTCCAAGCGATCCAGACGCGCTCGCCGCCGCGGCGCATATTCTCGTTGACGTTCTGCTCGTGCGCCGACGGGTTGAGGCCGATCTCGTCCATCAGCGGCTTCAGGCTCCGGCCGTCGCTCTCGGCGTCGGGAACGATTGTGCCCATGACGGAGCGGCCGAGCAGCTCGGCCTCCGTGTAGCCGAAGAACCGCTGCCCGAACTCGTTCAGGAAGCGGATCTGCCCGTCGGGCTTCCAGCGCAGGATGATGCTGTTGGCGTTCTCCACGAGCTCGCGGTACTTACGCTCGCTTTCGCGCAGGGCCAGCTCCGAGCGCTTGTCCTTTGGGGCGAGAGGCGTTGGCATCACTCCCTCCGTCCGAGAGTTTTCATTCTTGACTTATCTTGTCAAGAAGTCAAGAAAGGGCCCTGAAAACTCGATGGCCAATGCCAAGCCGCCCGGGAAAAACAGAATCCTGACCCAATCTCCATCCAATCCTGACCCGGCCGAGTGTATGGTGGGGGGGCGATGGCGGATGCGAGGCGACCTATGGGCATAGCCCGCTGGAAACGGCCCCCCGGCCGCACCCTGGCGGTCTTTTTCGGCCTCATGCTCGTCATCGGCGCCGCCCTGGCCTGGTTCGGCTGGCAATGGCTGAAGCAGGACCGGGCGCTCGAAGGGCAGCGCTTCCAGGACCGCCTGGAAGTCGCGGCGGACCACATGGCCGTCGTCTTGCAGCAAAGCCTGATGGATCTGGAAAGCTATCGGGGCGCCGTCCCCGGGCCCGGCGCGAAGGAGCCGCCCGACAACGTGCTGGTCCTGCGAGGGACGAAGAATGCCGTGGAGGCTTTCCCGCCCGGCCGCCTGCTTTTCTATCCCGCGCTCCCCGATTCCGAAGGGCCCGAGGCGGCGGTCTTTGCCGCGGGCGAGACACTGGAGTTCCGGCGCGGCGATCCGGCTCGGGCCGCCGTCGTCTTTCGGGATCTGACCGGATCGCGGGATCCCGGCGTGCGCGCCGGCGCCTGGCTGCGGTTGGGCCGGAACCTCCGCAAGATCGGCCGCAACGAAGAGGCCCTGCAAGCCTATGACGAGCTGGCCCGGTTCGGCCGGTCGCCCGCCCTGGGACTGCCGGCGGAGCTGGCGGCGCGTGAAGCGCGCAGTACGGTGCTGGAAGCGATGGGCCGGCGCGCCGAGCTGCAGCGGGAGGCCTCGCTCCTGCGGACGGCCCTTTGGAGCGGCCGCTGGAATCTGCTCCGGCCCGTCTGGGAATTCTATCGGGGGGAAGCGGATCGGTGGCTCGAGGCCGGTCTTCCAACCGAGCGGGAACGGGACGCGTTGACGCTGGCAACGGCCGCGGATTCGATCTACGGCCAGTGGTGGGCCGGGCCCGAGACGAAGGGGCGCCGGATTCTGAAGATCGATGGCCGCCCGGTGCTCGTCTCGTGGGAGGGGACTCCGGATCGGCTGGCCGCGGTGCTGGCGGGGCCCGCTTACCTCGGTTCGGCGTGGACGCCGGTCTTGCAGGGCCGTCTGGTGCAAGGGGCTCTGATCGACGAGGACGGGCAGGTGATGATTGGATCGTTCAACAGAAGCGGTCCGCGGGCCGTGCGGACGGCGCCCGACACCAGGCTGCCCGGGACTCTCCACGCCACCAGCCCCGACCCCGGCGCCGACGCCGTGGGCGTGGTCGGGCGGCGCCGCCTGCTGTTCGCGGGCTTCGCGGTGCTGGCCCTGTTTCTCCTGGCCGGGACGTATTTCATCATGCGCTCCATCGACCGCGAGCGGGCCGTGGCCCGGCTGCAGTCCGAGTTCGTGTCGGCCGTGTCCCACGAATTCCGAACCCCGCTGACCTCGTTGCGCCAGCTCTCGGAGATGCTGGCCAAAGGGCGGATTCACGAGCCCGGTCAGCGGCAAAAATCCTACGGCATCCTGTCCCGCGAAAGCGAGCGGCTGCAGAGGCTGGTCGAGTCGCTGCTGGACTTCGGCCGCATCGAGGCGGGCGCGTTCCACTATCGCTTCGAGCCTCTCGACCCGGGCGCCTGGGCCGGCGAGGTGGTGGCCGAGTTCCGGGGGTTGGCCTCCGCCCAGGGCTGCGATATCGACCTGGCGCTCGACGCCGATCTGCCGCTTGTTCGCGCCGATCGGGCCGCCCTCGGCCTGGCGCTGCGGAGCCTGCTCGATAACGCCGTCAAGTATTCTCCGGATTGCCGGACGATCTGGGTCGAGATGGCCCGGGAAAAGTCCGGGCTGGCCATCCGTGTCCGGGACCGGGGCCTGGGCATTCCGGTCTCGGAGCAGAAGAAGATCTTCGAGAGGTTCGTGCGGGGTTCGGGCTCCCGGGCGGCCCATGTCCAAGGGACCGGCATCGGCTTGGCCATGGCTCGACACATCGTCGATGCCCACGGCGGCGAGATCCGTCTGGAGAGCGAGCCCGGCCGCGGCAGCACGTTCACCATCCTCCTTCCGCTGGAGAAGAAAGCATGAAGCGAATCCTCGTGGTGGAAGACGAATCCGGAATCGCCTTTGGCCTGCAGGTCGATTTGAAGACCGAAGGATATGATGTGGAGATCGCATCGGACGGCGAAAGCGCCCTGCAGCGCCTGCGGAAGCAGGTATTTGACCTGGTCCTGCTGGACGTCATGCTGCCGGGCAAGGACGGCTTCGAAGTCTGCCGAGAGCTGCGCAGGGACGGCATCAAGACGCCGATCATCATGCTGACCGCCAAGGTCCAGGAAGCGGAAAAAGTGCTGGGGCTGGAGATCGGGGCCGACGATTACGTGACCAAGCCATTCAGCCCGCGCGAGCTGCGGGCCCGGGTCAAGGCGGCCCTCCGCCGCAGGGGAGACGAGGAACCGCCGAATTACAAGTTCGGGGACGCCGAAGTGGACTTCGGACGATGCGAGCTGCGCCGCGCCGGGCAGCCAGTGGGGCTGACGGCCTTCGAGTTCAAGCTGCTGGCCGCGCTGGTCCGCAACGCGGGCAAGGTCTTGAGCCGCGATCGACTTTTGGATCTGGTCTGGGGACAAGGCGCGTTCGTCACCGACCGCGTCGTCGACAATCATATCGTGACCCTACGGAAGAAGATTGAGCCGGAGCCCGCGAATCCTCGATATATCATAAGCGTTCGAGGCTTGGGATACCGGTTCGACGGCTGAAAAAACCCAATCATGACCATAACGCGCATAATGGCCTGACAATGGAGCCGTAATATGATGGGCGGGAGGATGGGACAATGAAGAGGGCGCCATGGATCCTGTTGGCCGGGCTGCTTGGCGCGGCCTTGTCTTCCGGACTCCCGGCGAACCAGGCGAAGGCCAATCAAGCGGAGGTGGCCCTTCAGGCGGCGATCAAGGCCGAGACCGTCGACGGCGATCTGAGGGGCGCCATCGAGCTGTACCGGAAGCTCGCCGGCGACGGCGATCGCGCCGTGGCAGCCAAGGCTCTGGTCCGCATGGGCCAGTGTTATGAGAAGCTGGGCGATGCCCAGGCGCGTCAGGCCTACGATCGGGTGGTGCGGGACTTCGCCGATCAGAAGGAAACCGTCGACGCCGCCAAGGCGCGGCTGGCCGCGTTGAACCGCCCAGCCGAAGTTCCTCCCCTGGCCGTGCGCCGGGTCTGGGCGGGCTCCGATGTGAATACCGATGGTGCGCCTTCCTGGGACGGGCGATTTCTGACGTTTACGAACCAGGCGAGTGGCGCCGTTTCCCTTCGGAATTTGTCCACTGGAGAGACTCGGGAGCTGGGGAAGGCCTCAGCGGACCTTCAGAGTCCGGCCGGCCGTTCCCTCATCTCCCCGGACGGCAAGAAGGTGGCTTACGCTCGATCCTCCGGGGACGGCTTTTTTGAACTAAGGCTGATCAATCTGGACGGATCCGGAGAGCGGATCTTTTTCCGGAGCGATCGACTCGTCTCCCTCAAGCCCTGCGTCTGGTCGGCGGATGGCGCCCGCATCGTTGCCGCGTCCGCCACGAAGGACGAATCCGCCGGGATCGAGGTCAACCGGATCGTTTTGATCTCCCTCGGGGACGGTTCCGCGCGGATTCTGCAGGCGCTGGGCTCCCGCCGGCCCGAGCCTCGCGGCATCTCCCCGGACGGCCGGTTCATCGCCTACGATTGTCCTCCGCGCGAAGACTCGGAAAGCCGCGACATCTTCCTTCTGGCCGCCGACGGCAGCCGTGAGGTCACGCTGGTCGAGCATCCCGCCGACGACCAGCTTCTCGGGTGGGCGCCGGACGGGCGAGGCGTCCTCTTCGCCAGCGACCGGGCCGGCCAATGGGGCGCCTGGTTCCTCCGGATCGCCGACGGCAAGCCCGCGGGGCAGCCTGTTTCGATCCGACCCGAGATGGAGCCTGCGGAGCCGCTGGGCTTCACCCGCGGCGGGTCGTTATACTATGGAGTCGAAAGCGGCGGGACGGACGCTTATGTCGTCGAGCTCGATCCGACGGCTTCGCGAATGACGGCCGCGCCGGCCTTGATCAACGAGCGCTTCGCCGGCCGGAACCGGCTGCCGCTGTATTCTCCCGACGGACGATCGCTGGCCTACTTCTCGAACCGAAGCGCCGACCGCTGGACCCTTTGCATCCGCTCGCTCAGCGCGGGAGGGGATCGCGAGTTCTTGGCTCCGCGAGACCTGGAGCGCCTGCGGATCGCGCGCTGGACCCCGGGCGGACAGGGGATACTCGTCTCCGGTTTCGACAAGCTGCACCACCACATGGGGTTCTACGAGATGGATGCGCGCAACGGGGACGCCCGGGCCATTCTGTCGAGCAATCCCGAAACGGATACGCTGGACGGCCAGTGGGCGCCCGACGGGAAATCCTTTTACCTCACCCGAGCCGGCTTTGCCTTCGCCGATGCGGCTCCCCGCATCCTGCAGCGCGACCCGGCCACGGGAAGCGAGAAGGAAATCTATCGTCTTTCTCCGGGAGAGGATGTCACCAACCTGGCGCTCTCCCCCGACGGCCTCGAATTGGCTTTCACGGCTCGATCCCGCCGATGGAACGGTTCTTGCGATCGGCTCGGAATCGTATCGGCCCAAGGCGAAAATGCACGCGAGCTCCTTCGGCTGAGCGGGCGCGAAGCCGTTCGACGGGATGGGCTGGTGTGGACGCCCGATGGACGATACCTGTTGTTTGCCAAGACGGTCGAAGCCGCTCCGCGCTCCTTCCGGCTGGAGCTTTGGCGAGCCTCCCCGCGAGGTCAAGAGGCGCATAATGTCGGCGTTTTGGCCTCGGATATGGCTTTTGGGGACGGAGCTTCCGGGCTGCGCATCCACCCCGACGGAAAGAGCGTCGCGTTCCAGGCCGGGCGAAGGAAACCCGAAGTCTGGGTCATGGAGAACGTCCTGCCGGCCACGAAAGCCGGACCGGTCCCCGAATTTCTGGACGAGGTGACGCTGGAGGCCTGGATCAATTTCTCGAGTCTCGGGCCCGAACTGCAGGCCATCGCGGTAAAGGGGACCCATAACTACGACGGGGTCTCGTGTGCCATATACCTCAATACCGAGGGGAGGCTCCACCTAGGGATCAGGCACTGCCATACATCTTTCGGCGAGTCAGGGGACTGGAGCATCGAGTGCATCGTCGGCGATGCGGTCCTGCATCCTAACACCTGGTATCACGTGGCCGGCACGGTCTATTCCTCCAGGAGCGCCAGCATTTACCTGAACGGCGCCCTGATGAAGACGGGAGCGATCACGCAATCGATCCTGGCCCGGCCGACGGAGCCTTTATATATTGGATTGTCGACGCTTTTCGGAGTGCCTTCCTACCGCTTCAATGGGACAGTCGACGGAGCGGCGCTTTACGAGAGGGTGCTTTCCGCAAATGAAATACGGCAACACTATCAGGCCGGGCTGCCGACGCATAGAAACCAGAGCCGTTGATTCTTCTCTTTCATGGAATAGGGCCTCGACCCCCCTCTGGCTGACGCTTGAAATCTCATACACAACATTTGACTTTTCAATCATTATTCGCGATAGTGTTTATGGAGGTATCCATGGCTCCGCATTTCTTGCCTCGAACCGGGGACCGGGAAAGAATCGAAAACCTACTCAAGATATTCCGCGTCGTTGGATTGATCGGCGTCCGCCAGTGCGGCAAGACGACGCTGGCCAAGTCGTTTCCATCGGGCCAATACTTCGACCTCGAGAATCCCAGCGAACTGGTTCGTTTCGATAATCCCAGAATGGCTTTGGAAGAGGCCGAAGGCTTAATCATCATTGACGAGATTCAACGCCGTCCGGAGATTTTTCCGTTGCTCCGGCATCTTGTCGACAGCAAGCCCGAGCAAAAATACATGGTCTTAGGCAGCGCTTCCGTGAACTTGATCCGGCAGAGCTCGGAATCCTTGGCCGGCCGGATCGGCTATCATCATCTCGGCGGTTTGGCGCCTTGGGACGTCGGAGCCAAGAGCTGGAAAAAACTCTGGCTTCGTGGAGGATTGCCTCCGGCTTTCCTGGCGGCCGACGATGAGGCGAGCTTTTTATGGAGATCCAATTATATTGCGACATTTCTGGAAAGAGACGTGCCTCAGCTCGGTTTCCAAATTCCCGCAGCATCGCTGCGCCGATTTTGGACCATGCTGGCCCATTATCACGGCCAGGTCCTGAATTATGCGGAGCTCGGCCGGTCGTTCGGGATGTCCGACGTGACTGTGAGGAAGTACGCGGAGATCCTCGCGGGCGCCCTGATGATCCGCATCCTTCAACCCTGGCACGAAAACGTCGGCAAACGGCTGGTCAAGAAACCCAAGATCTACCTTCACGATTCGGGGCTTTTCCATTCGCTGATGATGATCGAGAATGAAAACGATCTGACCTCCCACAACAAGCTCGGCGCGTCTTGGGAAGGATTCGCCCTGAATAGCGTCTGCCGGAGCGTGGGACTTGACGACGCTTCCTTCTTTTTCTGGTCGACCCATGCGGGAGCCGAGCTTGACCTCGTCTGGCGGAAGCACGGGAAGCTTTGGGGAGTGGAATTCAAATTTGCCGATGCGCCTCGGATGACGGCGTCTCTCCATTCCTCGCTCCGAGATCTCTCGCCGGCTCATGTCTGGATTGTTTATCCGGGCAAGGAGCGCTATCGATTGGACGAGAAGGTCACGGCCTTGCCGTTGGTCGATATCAGAGAAGAATGGAATTACGGAGGCTGATCCTGTATGGCAAAGACGGGCCTTGCGGCTATAATCGAGCCATAGCGATCCGGGGAGGAAGGGATGCCTCGCTCTAAGCTGCGGCCGCCGTTTTCCGCGCCTTGGCACTCTCGAAGGATTCTCTGATCCGGGCCGGCGCGCTGATGCGTTTGGGGCGAACTCTGGGTTCTGGAGAACTTCCTGCCTCCGGCGAAAACCGCCAAGTAGCCGGCCGAAGCCAATCTGACTGAATCCTGACCGAAGCGAGATAGCCTTCAGACCGGAGCGGGGCTATAATTCTTCGCGATGCCGCTGAAAGCCCGAAAAGCCCGGCTCCGGCCCGGCTCGCGCCTGTTGGTGATGTTTTTTGCCATCACGTTCCTGCTGGTCGCGGCCCTGGCTTGGATGGGCTGGCAGCTGATGCGGCAGGACCGCGCTCTGGCCGGACAGCGCCTCGAGGAGAAGCGGGAGAATGCCGCGGACCTGGCCGTCGCCGCCCTGCAAAAAAACCTCTCCCAGCTCGAAAGCCGCTTGATGCGTCTGAGCACGGCGGCTGCCGCCCAGCTGCGCGCGCAGGCTGCGGAGTACGCTGCGGGACTGCCCAAAGACAGCCTGCTCTTGATCATCCGTCCGAACGACTTGGAATGTTACCCGGAGCACCGGCTGTTGTTTTACCCGAACACCCCGACAACGCCGGCGGCGGGGCACCCCGCTTTTGCCGCCGCGGAAGCTTTGGAGTTCCAGAAGCAGGACTATGCCAAGGCCGTCGCCGCCTTGCGTCCGCTGGCCCGCCACGCTGACCCCGCCGTCCGCGCCGAAGCCCAAGCCCGCCTCGGGCGGAATTTGTGGAAAAGCGGGCTGGCGACCGAAGCCTTGGCCGCCTACGACGAGCTGACCCGGGCCGGATCGACGCCCGTGGCGGGTTTGCCGGCGGAGCTTGTGGCCCGGGAGGCGCGCCTGCTCGCGTTCGAAAAGCAGAAGGACGTGGAAGCGGCGCGGCGAGAGGCGGCGGCGCTGTCGGCAGCGCTTCGAGGCGGCAAGTGGCGCATCGATCGGGCCGCTTACGACTTCTACTTGAGCGAGGCTTGCCGAGGGATGGGCCTGACCTCGCTGGAACCGGCCGAGGCCTTGGCTGCGTCGGCGGCCGCCGGATCGATGTGGGCAGAATGGCGGTCCCTTCGCCGCGCTGAAGACACCATCGCCGGCCGCCGTATTTTCTGGCAGGCCGACCAGCCGGTGCTGCTGGCGTGGCGGGGCACGCCCGAACGTCTGGCGGTCTTTGCCTTGGGTCGGCGCACGTTGGAATCGCAATGGCTGGAGCCGCTTCTGCCGACGCTCGGCCGTTTCGATGCGCGTGTCGTCCTCACCGATTCCGACGGCCGGGCCGTGTCGGGCCGGCTGCCGAACGGAAGCGAAGCCCAGGCCGTGCGCCTGGCTTCCTCCGCGCAGCTTCCCTGGACTCTGCACGCCGTTTCGGCGGGCGGCGCGGCCACGGCCGGGTGGGCGGCGAGGCGGCTCGTTGTGACCGGGCTCGCCACCCTGTTCCTGCTGGTGTTGGCTGGAGCGTATTTTATCGGGCGCGCGGCGTCCCGCGAGGTGGCGGTGGCGCGGCTGGAATCGGATTTCGTGGCTTCGGTCTCCCACGAGTTCCGCACCCCCATCACCGCGCTGCGGCAGCTGAGCGAATTGCTGGTGAGCGGGCGGGTGGAAAGTGACGAAGACCGCCAGGAATACTACCGTGCCCTGGCCCAGGCCAGTGAGCGCCTGCACCGGCTGGTCGAGGGGCTGCTGACCTTCGGCCGCCTGGAAGCCGGCGAGATGCCCTTCCGTTTCGAGCCGCTGGATGCGACCGAGTGGCTGCGCTCCGTGATCGAGGAATTTCGGCGCGACGCTGGGGCGAACGGGGGCAGGATCGCCATGCACACCGACGGTTCGGCGCCGCGCCTGCGCGCCGACCCCGCGGCGCTCGGCTGCGTGATCAGCAACCTCCTCGACAATGCCGTCAAGTACTCTCCCGACGGCTCCCCCATTCGCGTGGAGCTGGGCCGAGAAGACCGGCGCGTGGTGATCCGGGTGCGCGACCAGGGTCTGGGGATTTCGGAGAGCGAACAGAAGCTGATCTTTAGACGATTTGTCCGGGGTACTGCCGCGAAGACCGCCGGTATCCGCGGAGCGGGCGTGGGGCTGGCCATGGCGCGCCAGATCGCGAACGCCCACGGGGGAGACATCACGGTGGACAGCCGGCCCGGCCAGGGGAGCACCTTCACGGTCCGGTTGCCCGAAGGGGAGTGAGCCATGGCCAAGATTCTCGTCGTCGAAGACGAGCCCGCCATCGCCCTGGGGCTTAAGAACGACCTCAAGCTTGAGGGCTATGCCGTGGAGGTAGCCGGGGATGGGGAAACCGCCTTGCGGCGCGCCGGCCGGGAGGCCTTCGATCTGATCCTTCTCGACCTGATGCTCCCGCGCAAGGACGGGCTGGCGGTTTGCCGGGAGCTGCGGCACGCGGGGATCCGCACTCCGATCATCATGCTCACCGCAAAGGCCCAGGAGGCCGAGAAGGTTCTCGGGCTGGAGCTGGGCGCGGATGACTATGTGACCAAGCCGTTCAGCCCGCTCGAGCTGCGGGCCCGGGTCAAAGCGATCCTCCGCCGCGCCTCCGAGGAGGCCCCGGAGGTCTACCGGTTCGGCGATGTGGAGGTGGACCTCACGCGCGCCGAAGTGCGCCGCGCGGGCGCGGCCCTGGACATGACCCCGCTGGAGTTCAAGCTACTCGCGACGTTCATCCGCCGGCGCGGCCGCCTCCTGACCCGGGAACGGCTGTTGGACGAGGTCTGGAGGCCCGACAGCAGCCCCACCGATCGGGTCATCGACAATCACATCATGAACCTGAGGCGGAAGATCGAACCGGTTCCCAATGTGTCCCGCTACATCGTGAGCGTGCGCGGCCAAGGATACCGCTTCGACGGTTGACCGCGCAAACTCAGACCGAAATCAGATCGATCTCCGATTCGACTCTGATCAGCGCCGCGTACACTATTCGCGGAGGTGGAAGATGAACAAGCTTTTGTTGGCCATGATGATGGGTGCGACACTGTTGCTGGGCGGTCCGCAAAGCGACCGCAACAATCTGCAGCTCCAATCCGCGATCAACAAAGAGGTCGTGGAGGGCGATCTGAAAGGCGCCATCGAGCTGTACAGGAAGATCGCCGCTCAGCCCGGCACCGGGCGGGCCACGGTTGCGACCGCCCTGCTGCGGATGGGCCAGTGTTATGAGAAGCTCGGCGATACGGACACACGGGAAGCGCGCAGCGCGTATGAGCAGCTCGTGCGGCAATATGCGGACCAGTCCGAACAGGCCCAGGCCGCGCGGTCCCGGCTGGCCGTATTGGCCGGAACGTCCAGCCGGACGGCCGGCGCGGAGATGACGATTCGGAGAGTCTGGTCAGGTCCGGGTTCCGGTCGGGCCGGCTCCGAATCGCCTTCTCGGGATGGCCGATACCTTTCCATGATGGACCCCGATTCAGGCGATCTGGCCCTTTGGGAAGCTGCGAGCGGGCGGATGCGGCGGCTGACCAGCAAGGGGAACTGGTCGACTTCCGAAATGGCCCTGGATACGACGTGGTCTCCTGACGGAAAAAAGATCGCTTATGCTTGGATGACCAAAGACGCCGGTCTTGAGCTGAGGATCATCGGAATTGACGGATCCGAGCCCCGAATTTTGGGACCGGTCTGGCCACTGGATTGGTCCCCCGACGGCAGGTCCATTCTTGCCGTTGTTCCCAAGGATGGCTCCAAGCCCGAGAGGCTGGCCTTGGTTTCTGTGGCCGATGGTTCGTTGACGACCCTTGGCTCGGCTGAAGAGCCGATCTCTTCATCGTCTTGGGATGCAGGCTATTCCGCGGACGGGAAATTCATTGTCTATGACAACCGGCCGAAGGATGGGTCTCCGGAACGCGATATTTTCATATATTCCATAGACGGAAAACAGGCGTTCCCGCTAGTCAAGCATTCCGCCGACGATCAGCTCCTCGGCTGGGTGCCGGGAACTAACACGGTCCTCTTTGCGAGTAACCGGACAGGAACGCAGGATGCCTGGGCCCTTACCGTCGCTGATGGGAAGCCTCAAGGCGAGCCGACCCTGGTCAGGAAAGATATCGGACAGATATCGCCCCTGGGATTTGCCGACGGGGGCTCTTTTTATTATAGCCTCGGGGTCAACGTCGTTGATGTTTTTGAGGGCTCCCTGGATCTAGCCAAGGGGATCGTTGCCGCGCTGCCGAAGAAAGTCCCCCAGCGCGTGGTCGGCGCCAACTCCTCTGCGGAATGGTCCTCCGACGGCAAATTCCTGGCCTATGTTTCGGAACGCCTTGCGGGGACTGCGTCCCAAAGCTCGTACTTCCTGTGCCTTCGCTCCGAACAGACGGGAGAAGAGCGGGAAATCCCGCTGGCCACCGGCTCCTTCTGGAGGATGCATTGGGCGGCGGACGGCGGTGCGGTGTTTGCCACGATGGGCGACGCGACAAACCAGGGCCTTTTCAAAATCGACATCCGAACCGGCAAGCAGACTCTTTTGGCCCGAAGCGGTTGGTCGGATTCATTGATCAAGGATTTTGCGGTTTCGCCCGACGGGAAGTCGGTTTATTATGTCCATTTTCAATGGATTAAAAAGCTGACGCCGATCATCAAGTATGACCTGGAGACCGGACAGGAAAAAGAATTCTACCGGAACCCGGGCGCGGGCATCTTGGATATCGGCGGCATGGCGGTCTCACCCGACGGGAGATATCTGTCCTTCAGCACGGCGGATAGTCTGGCGGAGCAGAGGTACGTCATACGGATCGTTCCAACGGCGGGCGGTGAACCACGGGATCTTCTCCTGGGAAAGCTCGAAACTTTCGCCAGGCATGCCTGGGCTCCTGACGGCAAGAGCATCCTGTTCGTCAAAAGAACGGCCAGCGGGACCAAAGACGAGAAACGCGAGCTGTGGCAAGCGGATACGGTGGGTGGAGAAGCCAAGAAGATCAACGTAGGCATGGAGTTCCGTGATCTGCAGCTGCACCCGGACGGCCGGCGGATCGTCTTCACGTCCGGAAAGCCCGTCAGGGAGATCTGGGCCATGGAAAACTTCCTGCCGCCGGCGAAAGCCGGGAAGTAGCCGAGAACCGATCCCCTGCCGTCCGGGATGCCGTATTAGCCAAAATCAAACACAATCCTGACAATAATGCGTATACGATCCTGACATTGGGGCGGTAGTATTAAGGCTCAGGACAAAGGGTTTGATGTTGCCGCCAAGAGGTGGGGGCTGAAAGCGGGGCAGGCGTCGAGGTGTCGGCACTCGCCCGTGAGTTGTATCCACGGGCGAGTGCGGCGGAAAGGATCCCCAGCCCAAGGCTGGGGCCCCTGCCGCCGCGCCTGCCTCGTCGTTTTCGCCGCCGTGGTTAGACAATCTTTTACACTGTTTTGACATTTGCGTGGAGATATTTGTTAAGATTCGGCCCGGGAATCAGACGTGGCGACCTCAGTCACTCGGAAAGCATCCGGACGGCGCAGGATCGTATGGATCGTCTTGATCTCCGCCATCCTCCCTTCGCTCGTTGTCGGGTATCTGGGGTTCACTTCCCTCTCGAGACGCCGGGACGCGGCCCGCAAGCTCTACGGCATGAGCCTCTTTCTTTCCGGCGAAGCGGCCCTGAAGTCCATTGAAGACAGGATTCGCGGCTTGGAACGGGACAGGCTGGCCGGAGGCAAGGACGCCCCCTCCGACGCGGCCGCGGGCCGGGTATTCCTTCTCGACGCCGATTTTAGGATCCTGAATCCGGAAATCGCCGAGAAAGATGAAGCTCCGTTCTCCTGTTCCGAGGGGGCGGATGGTCGAGCGGGCGGAAGCCATTGGACCGAAGCGGAGAAGGCGGAATTCCAACGAAAGGATTTTCGGCTGGCCGCCGAGTTGTACGGAAAAGCGGCCGCGGCCTCGACCTCGGACCGGTGCCGGGCCCTGGCCCGGATGGCCCGAGGCCGGTGCCGGATCGCGCTCCGGGACTATGCGGGGGCTCTTGCGGACTTCGATGAATTGGCCGCCAAGTACGGGCGGCTGACGGATGCCTCCGGCCATCCCTTCGGGATCATCGCCGCGATGCGCAGCGCGGACATCGAAGGACTACGGGGGAACGAGGATCGCAGGCTCTCCGGCCTGATCGAGCTGAGGCGAAAAATGGATGAGGGGGCCTGGCCGCTCGATCTGGCCGGCTATCACTTTTTCCGATTCGCGATCGAGGCCATCCTCGAGCCGCGGATCAAGGGGCACCTTAACCCGGATCTCGAAAAGTCCTATCAGCAGGTGAAGGAGCGCGCGACCGGATTCCTGGAGGATCTGCGATTTCGCGACCTTCTCCAAACCTCGGTCGTGCTCCGGATCAAGGAAGCGTCCGCCCTCGATCCTTCTATCTCCCGGGACCGTCCGGGACGCTTATTTCTGCCGGGCGAAAACGGTTCCTGTCTCGTTTCCTTCGCGCCTGCCCCGCGCTCGGGCGCAGGAGGCCCGATGATCGCCGGAGTGTGTTGGGACGCCGAATCGCTATTAAAGCGCATTGTTCCATCAGCCATGGAAGGCCTGGACAAAAGCTCCGGCGTGACGGTGAGCCTCACGGATCGAGCGGGAAAAGACATTCTCTCCGAGAGACAGGGAGAATCCGCGGGTCTTCCCGCGCCCGCGGCGGGCACGATCTCGTTTTCGTTTCGCGAATTTCCGCTGCCGTTCAAGCTGATTGTTTCCCAGCCCGCCATGCTCGATTTCGACCGGGCCGCTGTCCGGGAAAACGTCTTTTATGGGCTGCTCATTTTGATCGTGGTCGGGTTGATGGCCTTGGGCGCCGGCTTGGTGGTCCGAGATATTTCCCGCGAAGCCCAGCTCACGGCCCGGAAGACGGAATTCGTCCATACCATCTCCCACGAGCTCAAGACGCCGTTGACCCTCATTCGGCTGTATGCCGAGACTTTGGAGCAAAAGCCGAACCTGGGCGATCCGGAAAAGAAGGATGCTTTGAAGATCATCGCCAAGGAGAGCGAACGGCTGTCCCATCTGATCAACAATGTTCTTGATTTTTCCAGGATCGAGATGGGCCGGAAGGAATTCGATTTCCGGATTGGAGACCTGGCGACCGTGGTGCGGGAAACCGTGGCCTCCTATCGCTATCACCTGGAAAAGAAAGGCTTTTTAATCCGAGAGGAGATCACAGCCGATTGTCCGGCAGTGCGGTTCGACCGCGAAGCGATGGCCAGCGTCGTCGTCAATTTGTTAAGCAACGCCATAAAATTCTCGCCGCGCGAGAAGGATGTCGGCATCCGTCTTTCGATCGAGAACGGCTGGGCCGTTCTCCGGATCGCCGACAAGGGCAGCGGGATCGCCCCGGCGGACCTGCCCCGGATATTCGACAAATTCTACCGCGGCGGAAACGATCTGTCCGGCGGCGCGGGCGGAAGCGGCCTGGGCCTGACCCTCGTCAAGCACATCGTCGAAGCCCATGGCGGCCGGGTCGAGGCGCGGAGCGAAGGCGGGAAGGGGAGCGAGTTCTCAGTTTACCTGCCGATCTTGGCCGAGCCCGGGGGAGAGTACAGGCCATGAACGAAAAGATTCTGATCGTCGAGGATGAAGAGGACTTGGCCAAGGGTCTCAAGCTCAACCTGGCGGATGAGGGCTATGAGATCATTCTGGCCGCGAACGGCAAGGAGGGGTTGCACCTCGCCTTGACGGAAACACCCGATCTCGTCCTCCTCGACATCCGCATGCCGGAGATGGACGGGCTCGAAGTCTGCCGAGAGATCCGGAAGACCGGGTCCGCGATCCCGATTCTCATGTTAACCGCCAAGGGTGAGGAGGCGGACAAGGTCGTCGGATTGGAGATCGGGGCCGACGATTACATGATCAAGCCGTTCGGGCTTAGGGAGCTGCAGGCGAGAGTCAAGGCCTTGCTGCGTCGGGCGAAGGCGGGCGGCCGGACGGCGGGATCCCGCTACCGGATCGGCTCCTGCGATGTAGATTTCGCCGCATTCAAGGTCCAACGAAAAGGGAAATGGACTGACGTTTCGTCGTTGGAGATGAGCATCCTCAAGCACTTGATCGAGCACGAGGGCGAAGTCGTCACCCGGGAGGCGTTGCTGGAGAAGATCTGGGGGTATGAAAAATTTCCGACCACCCGGACGGTCGACAATCACATCCTGAAATTGAGAAAGAAGATCGAGGAGGATCCGGCCCATCCGAAGCACATCCTTTCCGTCTATGGCGAGGGATATCGTCTTGTCTGACAATCTTTTACACTGGCTTGACAACTTCGACACATCAGCCGGCTATATTGGGAGCGCCAAAGGAACGTTGTCGGGAAGGAGCCGGATGATGAGAACAAGAATCATGGGGGTGGGGGCGATCTTCTTCAGTTTTCTTCTGGCGTTCGGAGCCCAGAGCGCGCCGGATGCGAAGGCCTTGTTCGAGAAGGCCAAGTACACGATGGAAAGCCTCGGGGACCTCGATGGGGCCATCAAGCTTTTTCGAGAGATCGTTCAGAAATTTCCCAAGGAACGCGAGTCCGCCGCGAAATCACAGCTCTATATCGGCCTCTGTTACCAAAAGGCCGGTGCGACGGAAGCCCAGAAAGCCTTTCAGTCGGTCATTAACGATTATCCCGAACAATCCGAAACGGTGAGGATCGCCCGGGAAAAACTCGCCCTGATGTCCTCGGGGGCGGCTGCTGCCATTCCCAAACCGACCGGACTCCAGGTGCGCAAGGTCTTGACAGACGCCTCCGGCGTCGGTGAGGTCCTGACCGCGGATGGCAAGTATATCAGAGGGTTAGACTGGGATACGGGTGACTTGATTCAGTTCGAAATCGCCAGCGGACAGACGAGCCGAATCAAAAATAAGGGGCCTTGGAGCGAGACTGACAAGTCCTCCGAGAACCAAGCGTTCTCACGCGACGGAAAACAAATCGCATACGATACGACGGGCCCTCATCAACTGCGGATTAGAAATCTGGATGGTTCGGGCCTTCGCACACTTTACAGTTGTAATGAGAAAGACGATCATCACGTCCTACCCTTGGTCTGGTCGCCTGACGCAGGGTCCATCCTTGCACTTCGCCTCCGTGACTTTAACGAGCGTAGCAAAAGGGTTGAACTGACGCTGATCTCGACAGCGGACGGCTCGATGCGCGTCCTGAGGAGTCTTACTTCGGGCTGGTTCTTGTTTGAAAGGGCCAGTTTCTCGCCCGATGGGCGATATGTCGCGTTCAGTTTCGTGCGTGAGGGCAGCCCACCCCAGGGCGACGTCTTCCTGATGACCCCCGATGGGCGGAATGAGGTGGTTGTTGCCGGGCATCCCGCGGAGGATCAACTGCTGGGATGGACCCCGGACGGGAGCAGCCTTCTCTTCCTCAGCGACCGCTCGGGGACGTGGGACCTCTGGTCCGTTCCCATCACCGGGGGAAAGCAGCAAGGAGAACCAGAACTGCTGAAAAAGGACTTCGGTAGTGGCTCTTATTATTCAAACGTTCTTGGCTTTGCACCCGACGGCTCCCTTTATTACAAGACTGACACCCGTTTCGGTGGCCTCTACAACGGTGCGGTCGACCTTGAAACCGGCAAGGTACTCGTGCCACCCGTGCCGGTCACGACGCGGTATACCGGCCCACCGTCAGAGCTAACATGGTCACCCGACGGCAGGAACTTGGCCTACCTTTCACGTCGGGGTCAGTGGGGTCCCGGAAACAACATCCTCACGATCCGGTCCACCGCAACCGGGGAAGAGCGCTTTCTGTCGCCGCGTCTTCGTGGCGTTGCCATGCCCTCCTGGGCGCCGGACGGCCGTTCCGTCATCGCGGCCGGGATTACGGGAACGGAAGGTGGCGTCTTCCGAATTGACACTGAAACAAGCGCGATCACTAAGTTGGTAGGTGAACCATTCTGGGCCCCCCTTCTCTGCCCGGATGGGAAAACCCTGGTATTCGTGAGGGGGGGGACGGACGGACCAAGCATCAAGAAACGCAACCTCGACACCGGTGAGGAGTCGGAAGTTGTCAAAGGTGTCAAAGGAAAGACATGGTACTACGACCTCTCGCCGGACGGCCGGGAAGTGGTGTTCCAGGTGAAAGGCGCTGTAAAGACCGTGTCCCTCAGCGGAGGGGAGCCGCGGGAGCTATTTCGCGGTTTGGCGCAGGAATACGAGCTGAGGTGGACGAGGGACGGCCGTTACATCATCGCGAAGGCAACCGGTACTGCGAGCAGTGAAATCTGGCGGGTTCCGACGCAGGGTGGGACGCCGCTGAAGCTGGATCTCTCCGTTCCAAAAATGGCGTCCTTCACGCTTCACCCGGACAACCGCCGCTTTGCGTTCAGCATCAATGAAGGGTCCAAGAGCGAGCTGTGGGTGCTGGAGAACTTCCTGCCGCCGGCGAAGGCCGGCAAGTAGCCCCGCGAGCCTTAATCGAATCTTGACCGAATCTTGACCCGCCGGAGGCGCAAACTCTCCCGTAGGGTGTTAAACTGGACGACGGGTGATCGGATGTCGCATGCTTCGCCTCGTCGTCCCGCACGGCCGGGCTCCTTCCGGGGTCCCGGCCGGAGACTCATCGCGGTCTTTGCTCTTTTCGTCCTGCTCCCGGGCGCGCTTCTCGGCGTTTTCGCGTTGCGCGTTCTGCGCCAGGAGAGCCAGCTCGCCAGGCAGCGGACACGCGAGAGCCTGGAAAGAACCGCGGCGGAAATCAGCCGCGACTTGGAGGCGGAGTTCCAAGAGTGGAGCGATACGGTGCGGTCGGCGGCTTCGCGGGAGAAGCCGCTAGCTGTCGGCTTCTTCCCAGAGTTCATCGGACAAGCCTTCTCGGAACCGGGCGGCGGCGTTTTTCTGTCATTAGCCGATGAAAAGATCGAGGTGTTTCCCCCCGGCGCTCTATTATTTGTTCCCCGGAGCCCCGCAACGTCCCCAACCGCTCTAAGCCGACCGCCGGTCGGCCTGGCCGAAGCAGAATCCCTGGAGATCGCTCAAAAAGACTATCCGAGTGCCATCCGAGCGTACCGGGGCCTGCTCGATTCGGCCGCTGCCGGGTCGCGCCCGCTGATCCTTCAACGCCTGGCCCGGACGCTCCGCAAAGCCGGCCGGCTCGAGGAGGCCGCCGGCGCTTACCGGGACCTCCGACGCTTGGCCGCGGTTTGGATCGGGGGGCTTCCTTCGGACCTCATCGCCCAGGCCGAGCTTTGTGCCTTGGCCTCCGAGCGCGGTGATACGGCCGACCTGGCCCGGACGGCCATGGCCTTCTATCGGGATCTGGCGTCGGGAAAATGGCTCCTGGACAAGCCCCGATACCTCTATTATTCCGAGCTCGGCCGGACCTGGTGCCGTGACAGCCGTGTGGAAGTCGGCGAATTCGACCGTCTCCAGGCGGCCGAGGGGCGTCGGTTGGCTCTCTCCCGCGCCGCCGAGGACTTCCTGAACGATCCTAGGACGGTTTTTCCCGGCGAAAGGAATAGGTATCTCGCTTTCCTGAATAAGGATCCTTTTGCCGCGGTCCTTGTCTCCGCAGACGTTTTAGCGTCGCGTTGGTGGCCCCGGATCTTGGCGATTCGGGCGAAGGACCTTGAAGCCGTCGTGTTCGCCGCCGACGGCTCCGCGGTTTTCGGATCATCGCCCCCGGTGCCCCCTCCCTTCGCCGTAACGCGTGATCTTCGGATCGATGGGGCCCGGTGGCTGCTTCAGATCTGGCCCGGACGGCCGGAGGGGATTTATGCGGACATCAGGCAAAAACGGACTCTGTCCCTGGCGATGCTGGGTTTTGTCACGATCATGCTTGCCTTTGGGAGCTACCTCACGGTCCGGATCGTCAAGCGGGAGCTTGAGATCGCCCGGTTGCGGGCGGACTTCGTCTCGACGGTCTCCCACGAATTCCGCTCCCCCCTGACGGGGATCCGGCAGCTCGGCAGCATGCTGCTCGACGGGCGAGTGCCCGACTCGGAGAAGCAGCGAGGCTATTTCAAGATGATCGTCCAGGAAAGCGACCGCCTTTCTCGTTTGGTTGAAAACATCCTCGATTTTTCCCGGATGGAAGAGGGACGCAAGGAATACCGGTTCGCGCCGCTCGATCCTACCCCGTGGCTGCGGACGGTGGTCGCGGATTTCGTGACCGAGTTCGCCGCGAATGGTGCGGCGGTCGAAGCGGACATTCCGGACGGACTGCCCCTGATCTCCGCCGACAGAGAGGCCCTGGGGTCCGCGGTCCGCAACCTCCTCGACAACGCCGTGAAGTACTCGCCCGGCTCGAAAACCGTCTGGCTCGATGCCGGGGCCGAGGGCGACGCCGTCAAGATCTCCGTTCGGGACAAAGGAGTCGGAATCTCCGAACATGACCAAAAGCATATTTTCGACCGGTTCTACCGGGCCGAAGCCGAAATCTCGAAGCGGGTCAAGGGGGTCGGACTCGGGCTCAGCCTCGTCAAACATGTCGTGACGGCCCACGGCGGCACGGTCGAATGCCGGAGCCGGGCCGGCGAAGGCAGCGACTTTATCATCCGGCTTCCGGCCGCGCCGGTTCGGGGAGGAGGATGAGATGAACGAACGCATTTTGGTCGTGGAGGACGAGCCGACGATCGCGACGGGCTTGCGCGACGACTTGGCGATCGAGGGGTTTGTCGTGGAAGTCGCCGAGGACG
This sequence comes from Candidatus Aminicenantes bacterium, assembly GCA_026393855.1. Classification (NCBI taxonomy): domain Bacteria; phylum Candidatus Aminicenantota; species Candidatus Aminicenantota bacterium. The sequence goes on along the minus strand of JAPKZJ010000020.1, from coordinate 12,548 downwards.
GCACGGCGGGCTTGAGCCGGATCCTCGAAGGCAAGTTCGACCTCATCCTGCTCGACCTGATGCTGCCCGGGATGGACGGCTTCAGCGTCTGCCGCGAAGCCCATTTGCGGGGCGACCGCACTCCGATCATCATGCTTACGGCCAAAGGGCAGGAGGTGGACAAAGTCGTGGGCCTTGAGCTCGGGGCGGACGATTACGTCACCAAACCCTTCAGCCGACGCGAGCTCCTGGCCCGCATCAAGGCGGTCCTGCGCCGCTCCCAAAACGATGCGGAGCCAAGCGCGGTCCATCGTTTTGCCGACTTCACCGTCGACTTCGCCCGATGTGCGGTTTCGCGCCGGGGCGGGAAGATCGATCTGACCGCCGTGGAGTTCAAGCTTCTGCGGGTTTTCCTGGAGCACCGCGGCCAGGTCCTGTCGATCGACGACCTGCTGGGAGAGGTCTGGGGGCGCGACGCCGTCCTGACGGACCGGGTCATCTATACCCATGTCAATAACCTCCGCAACAAGCTGGAGGAGAATCCCCAAAAACCGAAGTTCCTGATCGGTGTCCGGGGCCTTGGGTACCGCTTCGATGGTTAAGAAGTCTGGGCTAAGGGTGGACACCTTGACCGAAGCTTGTCCCAGGCTTGACCCAGGCTTGGAGCAAAGAAGACGCGGGTGCCTCATGATGTCCTCGAAGTCAGGAGGTGCATAATGAAAAAGTCGATGATTCTTCCGCTGCTTGCCCTGGCCCTGTCCATTGTCCTGTCCCCGCCGGACACGGCGGCCCAGAAATCCCAATCCGCGGACGTCCTTCTCGGCGCCGCACTCCATCAGGAAGAGGTGGAGGGGAATATCGAGGCGGCGATCAAATCCTATCAAAAGCTCCTGGCAGAGTTTCCGGGCAGCCGTCTGCCGGCGGCCCAGGCCCAGCTCCACCTCGGCATCTGCTACGAGAAATTGGGCCTGAAGCAGGCCCAGGAAGCGTTTCAGAAAGTCGTGGAGAACTATCCGGAACAAAGCGAGGCGGTGAAGGTCGCCCGTACTCGACTTGCCTTAATTGCAGGAAAAAACGGCGAGGCAAGCAACCAGAGGTCGGTCAAGCTCCTGTTGTCAGGAACAGGCTCGGGAGGGAAGCTATCACCCGATGAAACGCAAGTTGTGTATAGAGGGGGGGAGGGCAACCTGCTGGTGAAAGATCTCAAGACCGGCATAGTCAAAACTGTTGTGAAATTTGGAGAGAGAGAGGGAGACTACGCCGTAGATCTAGTCTGGTCGCCTGATGGGAAACAAGTTGTCTATACTTATGGCGCGCCGATGTTGGTGCATGATCTGAGGATCGGAAATATTGAAAGCGGCGAAAGTCGGATCATCTACTCGAACCCACTGACATACCCTTTTGCCCAGGACTGGTCAGCCGACGGGAAGAGTGTTGTCTGTATGTTAAGGAAGGGCAGTAATGGCACCTTTGCCGGCTATGGAGTGTTTGACATCGAAACTCGCAAGCTTGGTCAATTCGTGGCCGCTGAAGGGGGGGAAGCTGGGGTCGCAAGCTTCTCGCCGGACGGCAAGTCCATTGTTTACGATCTTATAGAAAAGGGGAACCGCGATCTTTTCGCATATTCGGTCGCGACGGGTGAGAAAACTCGCCTGACAGATTCACCTGCTGAAGACGGGAAAGCGGCATGGTCCCGCGACGGCAAGTACGTCGTGTTCAGCAGTAACAGACGAGGAAGCTGGGATCTGTGGGCTGTTCCAATTCGGAACGCAAAGACGGCGGGCGAGCCTTTCCTCGTGCAGGGGGACTTCGGGAATAAAAGCAAGAAGATGACTCGGACCGGTAAGCTTGTCTATAACGTCTCAATCGTAATGAACGATGTTTATACTTTGGATGTAAATCCGATGACTGGGGAATCGCCGGGAGTTCCGAAGCTTATCACTACCTCACACTACGGAAAACATAATACGCCGGCATGGTCGCCCGATGGGAAGAAGATCGCATATGTGCGCAACTCCGATCTCCTCTGCGTTCGCACTCTCGAAGATGGTCGTGAAGAATGTATTGAAACCGGGATGAATTGGATCGCTTGGATGTCTTGGTCTCCAGATGGCAAATCGATCGCACTTTCCTCTGTTGGACAGCCGGCCAAAAGCGGGGTTTATCTCTATTCATTTGAGTCCGGTAAATTGTCAACCATTTTCGAGAGTGACACCCTCATCCCAAGCCCACTCCTTAGACCACTAGGTTGGTCCTTGAACGGCAAGGAGTTCCTGTGCCTTCGATACATGGTGAAGGACGAACAGAAAAATCCCTTTGATCAAGAGGTGAATCCTGAGTTGATTGCGATCGACGTACGCACGAAGGAGAAACGGATTCTGGAAAGAAGTGTCAACAGGGGCTGGGATATCGCCATGATGCAACTCTCGCCTGATCGCACGCGAATGGCCTATGGGCAGTCCGATTCCGTAAAAAAAGAGATAAAGCTTGTGGTGTCCGATCTCAAAGATCAGGAAAAGAGAGCTCTGGTTACGCTGAGCGAAGATAAAGCTTATATTTTATCGCCAATTTGGTCCCCCGATGGTCGTATGATCGAGTACCACTTTGTTGATCGAACGGTGAAACCAAACAAGGCGGAGGTGAGAGTGATCGCGGTCGATGGGAGCTGGGAGAAGACGATCAAGACGGGAAAATTGGACATTCTCACCGGCAGGAGTCAGGATGCGTGGAGTCCCGATGGGACGAAGCTCGCCGTGACGTTGTCAAGTGGACCGACGGGAGAGCTGTGGGCGATGGAGAACTTCCTGCCGACGGCGAAAGCCGGCAAGTAAACCATGAGGGTGGGGGCTGAAAGCAGGGCAGGCGCCGGGCCTGCCCTGGGCTTTTTTGCGCTTGTGTTGCTGGTGGGGCGCCGTGAAGCCGTGGGACGGTTTTCGAGGCGCCGCGCAGCCCGATTTTTAGTAGTTGGTTGTAATGGTGTTTTGGTTCTTCTCGTCCTGGGCGATCCCGTTCTGCAGGAAGAGGGATGCCGCCTGGGCGACGATGAAGATCATAAAGCAGACGAGCAAGAGGTCGAAGATGATCAGGCCGGCCGATTTAAGGCCGGAAACTTTCTTGGCCAGGCCTTGCGGGGCGAAGATGTCGAACGACCATTTGCCGGCGTAGATCATGAAGATGAAGAGCCCTCCGGCCAGGCGGAGGGCCAGCTTCCCGGCCCGGAGATAGTCGGCCGGCTCGATCTTGAAAAACGGGGATACAAGCCAAAAGCCGTAAGCGAGGACTAGTGTGGAAAACGCCCCCCAGAGGATCTGGGAAGTCGAAGGCATGGCGGGCCATTTGATCTTTTTCATTGCTCTGTCTCGACTATTGGACGCCGGCGGAGGGCGATTTCTTCCCTCCGGCTTCTCTTATTATAGGCCATTTTTCCGCTACCGGCCCGTCACCTGGAGATAGGTCATCCGCTTGACCCGGTAGGCCGCCAGGGCTTCCGTCCATTGATCGTCGGCTTGTTGCCGCAGAGCCTGCGCCTCCAGCCAGTCGGAGACTCCGATCATTCCGTTGGCATAGCCGTCCTGATTGACTTTCAGGTTTTCCTCGGCCTGGGCCTTTGTTTCCCGGCTCAACAGCACCTGTCGATGCGCGTCGGAGAGATCCTGCCACGCTTTTTCCATCTGCAGCAGGAGCAATTCGGAATTGTTGGTCAGGCTGTTGCCCGCGATCTGTTCCCTGATCCTGCGCTCCTTCAACGCATGAGCGGCTTGCCACCAACCGGAAATCGGGATGGAGATCGTCCCATAGACGAGTCCGATCGTTCGCCCTTTCTGCTCGTCGGATTTCGTATAGAGGCCGCTGAGGCCCACGGCGACCTGGGGAAGAAATTCTCCCAGCTTCATCCGGGATTGAAGCTCTTCGGCCCGGACCGATGCTCCCAACAGCTTGAATTCGGGCCGGGTCTTGACCGCCTGCGCGGCTTCGACATGGGCGGGGAGATCGGGAATCGCCGAGGTCAACGAATCCGTTAGGGCCATCGCCGGGTCGAACGGGATGCCGAGGTGCTGGCAGAAGGCCATCAGCGCGAGATTTTTCCCATTTTCCGCTTTCGACTTGTTGACCAGGAGCTCGGACCGCTTGATCTTGACTTTCAGGACATCGTTTTTCATGACGAGGCCGGCGGCATAGGCGTCCTCCACCTGGCGGAGGAGACTGTCGAGGAAGGCTTCGTAGGTCCCGATCGTCTTGAGCTTTTCCTCCAGCGAAACGAGGAGCCAGTATTGCTCTTCCGTCTTCAGCAGGATATCGTTGCGTAAAAGATCTGTTTTATATTCGCCGGCCTCCACGCCCAGTGAGGCGAGCTTGTTGCCGTTCACGATCCGGCCGCCGGCGAAAACCGGCTGGACCACGTTGATCATCCCCATGGTGGCGGACTTCAGCAGACCCGTCGTCGTGCTCGGGAAATAGGCGAATTGCGTGGCCAAAGGCAGCGTCGCCGGATTCCCGTTGTAGACGGGAAGATTTCCCCCCGACGAGGTCATCTCCATGAGAGCCTTTTGCGCGTCGAAGCTGAATCCGCTCGCGCTGATAGTCGGGAAATAGCTCGTGAAAGCGGCTTTTCGGGCCTGCCGGGCGGCCTCCGTCTCGAGGTCGCTGTTCTTCATGAGCCCGTTGTTCTGAAGAGCCAGCCGTTTGCTCTCCTCCAGGGTCAGCGGACGCTGCGCATAAACCGCTTGGGCGCACAGCCCGACAATGATGATCCAGGCCGCCTTTTTCATGACGCCTCTCCTGCGGCCGGCGAAGGACGTTTCGGGGGCCTATGGGCATAATAGTAAAGCACCGGAAGGACCAGCAGGGTCAGGACCAGGGCGGCCATCAATCCGAAGCAGATGACCGCTCCCATCGGGCCCCACAACGACGATCCGCTGAGGACCATGGGGATGACGCCGACGGCGGCCGCGCTCGCGGTCAGGAAGATCGGGCGCATCCGCCGCTTGGCGGCGGCGATAGCCGCTTCTTCCACCGTATGGCCGTGCTCCGCGCACAGCTCCTCCGCGTAGGTGACATAGATGATCCCGTTCCGGATGACGATCGCCGTCAGGCCGATCACCCCGATGAAGGCCATGGCGCTGAACGGATATCCGGTGATGAACACCCCCAGCGCGGCGCCGAAAATGGTCAACGGCATCGTCGCCATGATCAGCAGGGACGTCTTGATCTTGCGGAAATGGACCATCAGGATCAGGAAGATCATGATGACGCTCGTCAGGAAGGCGTAATAGATCGGCGTGATGTATTCGATGATGTTCTGGAGCTCGCCGCCGTATTCGATGTGAACGCCCGGCGGCAAGGGCAAGGCGTCTATGGCCGGTTTGATCTTTTTGATGATGCGCGAGGCGTAGAGTCCCCGGTCCACATCCGCCTGCACGGTGATGGTTCGGACGCCATTTCGCCGGATGATGACTCCTTCGGTCCATCCGGGCTTGAGATCGGCCAGCTGCCGCAAGGGGACGGACGACACGACGAACGGCGATGTGACGTATTGATTGGCGATATCGGCGACGGCCGTTTTCGTCTTCTTGTCGACTTTCAGCTTGACGGCGACGGGAGTGTCCCCTTCCCAGACCGTGGCGACGAGAAATCCCTTCGTCCCGACCATCAGCGAATAATTCATGAGCGAGGTCGAATACCCCATGCGCGCGGCTTCGTCCCGCCGGACGTCCAGGTTGATTGTTTGCAGGGGCTGCCGGAAGTCCGTGGTGGTCGAGTAGACGCCCGGGACGGGGCGGATGATCGCCTGGACTTGGTCGGCCACGCCCTTGATGGCCGGAATGCTGTCGCCCGAGATGCGGACCTCGATGGGCACGATGATCGGCGAAAATTCCAGCTGTTTCCAACGGATTTCCGCGATCGGATAGCGTTGGCGATACTTCCGGCTGTATTCGTCGAGAATGGCTTCCGTGGCGTCGTTGGATTCCGTCAGCACGACCAGTTGTCCGTAATTCTTGGACGGGAACTGCGGTGCGTAGAGGGCGTGGAAGCGCGGCGAACTGGTCCCGACGAATGAGGCCACGACTCGAACCCGGGGGTCGTTTTTCAAAAGTCCCTCGAGGTCTCGGATCACGGCATCCGTCTGCTGCAGCGAGGTTCCTTCGGGCAGGGCCACTTCGACCGCGAATTGATTGCGGGCGATCTTGGGAAAGGCCTGCTGCGGCGTGCCGGCCAGGATGACCAGGCCCAGAACCAGCGAGGCCGCGCCGACCGCGACGACGAGGGCTTTTTTCCGGAACGCCTTTTCGATGAGGCGGTCGTAATAGGCCTGCACCCCGTTCAGGAAGGCCGCCCTTCGGCCTTTCGAAGCATCGCCCTTGACGCCCCGCTTGATCAGGTCGTAGCACAGGAGCGGGACGATCACGACCGAGACGACGAGCGACAGGGCCAGCGGAATCCCGATGGCCAAGGGCAGAGACCGCAGGAAGTCCGCCGCGGAGCCCTTCATAAAGAAGCGGATCGGGATGAAGCAGGCGATGATGATCAGGGTGGCGGTGAAGACCGAGGCGCACAGATCCCGGGGGGCTTGCGAGGCGGCCTGGTCCCTGGGGACTTGATGGTCCAGCTTTTCGACATAGTTGTCGATGATGACGATGGCGTCATCCACGACGATCCCGAGAACGATGGTCAGGCCGGCGAGGGAAACGGTTTGCAGGTCCATGCCCGCCGCCCACATGATCCCGAGCGTCGAGAGAATGGAGATCGGGATGGCCGAGGCGGCGACGAGCGCGACCCGGGTCGGCAGCAGGATGAGCGTCACCAGAATGACGGCGATGACGGCGATGGCGAATTCCTTCAAAAAGGACGTGACGGCCGTGGAGACGGCGTTCGGGACGTCCGAAATCTTGATCAGCCGGATGTCGGGAGGGAGCGACTTCGTGAACTCGTCGATCACCCGGCCGACCTCCCGGCCGAATTGGACGACATTGTTCCCGCTGTGCATTTCCAGGGAGACAAGGAGGCACTTTTTCCCGTTGACGCGGACATCGGAATCCGGCTCATCATATTCGCGGACGACCCGCGCGACGTCTTTGAGCCGGACGACGTTCCCCGCCGGATCGGAATAGACGATCTGATTGGCGATATCCGTTTCCGTTTTATAGGCCAACGGGACATGAATCGGGTAGACAAGCTTCCCGTCGTCGATTTCGCCGGCGTATCCGACGGAGCTTTGCGCTTGGAGGGCCGCCAGGAGGAGCAGCGGCTTGATCCCGGAATGGGTCAGCTTGGCGTCGTCGACATAGACGCTGACCTGCTCTTTCCGCATCCCGTATTGTTTGACCCGGGAGACCGACTCGACCTTCCGGACGTCGCTTGCGAACCGCTCCAGGCAGGCCTCGAGCTCCGGGTATGTTTTCGTATCGGATTGGACGGCCAACAGCACCGCCGACGCCGAGCCGAAGTCGTTGTCCGCGGTCAGGGAATTCACGCCGGACGGCAGCTCTTTTTTCAATTCGTTGAGCCCGTGACGGAGCTTCAGCCAGAACTCGTCGGGGTTCTTCTCCTTTTCCGAGACGTCTACGTAGATGACCATGACGTTTTCTTTGGACATCGACCAGGTTTTGGAACGGTTGACGGCGTGATATTGGAACAGATATTCCTCGACCTTGGACGTAAGCTGTTCCTCCACTTGGAGAGAGGACGCGCCCGGATAGATGCCGATGACGATTCCCTGCCGGATTTTGAATTCCGGGAATTCATCCCGGGGCATCTTGATCAGCGCCAGGATTCCAACAAGAACGAAGAGCCCGACGAAAAGGAACAAAATCTGTTTCAGACCGAGGAGGATCTCCAGCCACGACTTTTTGTTTTTCATGGTTCGATGCCATCCGCTGGTCAGGAATGGACGATTTTCACGGACGAGCGGTCGGCCAGCTTCTGGTGCCCGGCCGTGACGACCAGGTCGTCGGCGGTGAGCCCGGCCGTGATTTCGATGCCGTCCTTCATGAGCTTCCCGATCTGCACGTATCGAATGAAGGCTTCCTGCTTGGCGGCGTCGACGCCGTACACGAAATGGCGGCCCGTTTCGTCGACCAGCAGGGCCTGGTTGGGGATGACGAGTCCGCGGGCTTCGCCGGGGAAGCGCAGGACGGCGTTGCAAACCATCCCGGGCTTGATGACTCCCTCCGGGTTGGCGATGCCGATCTTGATCTTATAGGTGTGGGCCAAGACGTCGGCCATCACCCCGATTTCCTCGATGGTTCCCGCATATTCCCGCGCCCTGAGGGCGCCGATATGGATTTGCGCCGGCGCGCCTTTTTTGATCCGGGCGATCTCGTTTTCCGGCACGGCGACCCGGGCGAAGACTTTCGAGATCTTGACGATCGTGATCGAGGCGATATTCGGCAGGCTGACCATGCCGGGGTCCAAAGAGCGGCTGCCGACAAAACCGTCGGTCGTGGCATAAAGCCGGCAATTATCCAGGGCCTTCTTGGCCATGCCCGCGGCGGCTTGGGCCTGCTGGACGCCGGTCTCCACTTCCACGTATTTCACGTCCGTCAACGTGCCGTTCTTGTGCATCGGCGTGACCCGGCGATAGGCGTCCTCCGCCTGCGCCCGGGCGGCCAGGGCCATGTCGTACGCATTCTGGAACGAGGCCGGGTCGAGCTCGGCGAGAAGCTGCCCCTTTCGGACGGCGTCGCCTTCGGCCACCAGCACGCGGACGACGGTTCCGACGGAGGCGAAGCTCAGCGGGATGGACGTCGACGCTTCCATGGTCCCGCTGTACGCGAGATCCTGCGCTTCATCGGCGGGCCGGGCTTTTTGGACCTCGACGCTGACGGCCTCCGGGAGGGCCTCGGGGGGCGTGCCGCAAGCAGCCGCAAGCAGGACCAGGGCCAGGCCGCTCAAGAAAATATTGGGTTTGCGCATATTCCTTCTCCTGTCACATGGACGGATGATTTCTTCGGGTCGGGCCGAAGCTACAGGCCTCGGGACGTCAGGTCCAGGATGAGGCGGATGAGCTCCTGGTCGTCGTTCTCGACAAAGACGTTAATCAGCAGGCTCCGCTTGATGCCGAGCAGGGCACGAGTGAGGGCATCGATGTTCCGGGCGGAGGCGGCTTTGAATTCCTTGCGCTTGAAGCCGAACTCCAGGATGGACCGCATGATCTGTTCGTCGAGAATATCGTGCTTCTTGCGGATATTCCGGATAAATTCGTTGTCGATCTTGACCTCCCCCCGCATGACGTCGAACAGCGTCATGGTGTCCCGGATCTCCTTGAACGTTGTGGAGACGTAGGCCATGAGCTTCCCTTTGGCGGTCTTCTGTTTGTCGACTTCCCGCCGGGCGGACTCGAGGATCCGGGCGACCTGGCCGTCCAGAACGGCGAGGAGGATTTTCTCTTTGTCCTTGAAATAGTAATAGAGCGTGCTCTTCCCTTTGCCGGTCGCCTTGGCGATGTCCTCCATGGTGGTCTTCTTCAACCCCCATTTCTGGAACAGGGCTTCCGCGGCCCGCAGGATGTCCGCTCGAATGATGTCGTCTTTGCTCATCATGGTCCTTTCGACTAAAATCGTTTTCTATTCTAAAACGGGGACGAGGATTTGTCAAATCCGCAGGACGGGTTGGGGGCCGGGCGCTCGTGGACGCGCCGCTTCCGGACGGGGGGGCACGGTGCTTTGACACCTCCGTTTGGCTGTGCTAATTTCTATTTACCGAAGGGGGACCCGATATGTCTGACCAGAAACGGCTTTGCCATTTTCAAACAAAGGGCGTGTCGAGAAAGCGGCTGTATCTGGGGATTCTTGATCTTCCTTTTAGTTCGTTCGACACGCCGGCGAATGGCGCGACAGTCTGGTCCTCGATCGCCGTGACGGGCTGGGTGCTCGCCGAGCGCCGGACGGCCGAGCGGGCGGGGCTTAGGTTGGCCCAGATCAAGGCTACGGCTGGTCCTTAATTGGATGAAAAAACGGGGGGGGGAAATGAATTCCATTGTCGGATCGAAATTCCTGCGGCGAACTTCTGCGTTTATTATCGTGCTTTTATGGAGTGTCGTTTATTCGTTTTCCTTGCCTGATAACGACAAGGCCGGGAAGCGCTTTGTTTTGGAGGGGAATACGCCGGCTTTTTCCTCACTATCCGCGGCCATCCGGTCAGCGGCCCAACCTCATTGGCAGAGCCTGGGGCCCGGCTGCCTCTCCGTCAGCCAAATTATCGTCGATCCGCAGCGGCCGTCTGTAGTTTATGCCATTACTCAACAGGGGCGAGTGTACAAAAGTTCTGATGGAGGCGCCAACTGGCAGCTGGCAGGGGAGGGATTGCCGGCACAACCTGAATCTGAAGCCGCCTTAGCCATCGATCCCCAAAGGCCGTCCTTTCTCTATTTAGGATTATCATCCGGAGTCTATCGGTCCACGGATGGGGCGGCCACTTGGACGAAATTGCCTCCAGGCCCGAGCGGCATCAGTATTCTCGTCGCATCCCCGGCCGATTCTTTGACCCTCTATGCGGGCTGCTCCGAGGGCGCCTTAAAAAGCGCGGATGGAGGAAAGACCTGGACGGGGCTCGGGATCGCCATCCACGGAGTTCGGACTATCGCTTTCGATCCACAGAACCCAGCCGTCATCTATATCGGCGGATACCCCGCTTCGTACCCATCCGTTGGCGCAGCGCTATGGAAAAGCGTTGATGGCGGAGCCAATTGGACTGGCGCCGATGCCGGCATATTTTTAGGGAGTTATCAATTCGTCTCTTCCATCGCCGTCGACCCGAAATCTTCCTCGATCGTCTATGCCGGAACCTATCAAGGACTTTATAAAAGCACTGATGGAGGCTTGTCTTGGATTTGTCTCTACGAGACAGAGGGCCAAGAAAAAATCGTGATCGATCCCCAGGAGCCAAATACCCTCTACCTTGCTGTCGATAGCATATACGTCAGCCAAATATCGCCTATATTGCTCAAGAGCCGCGATGGAGGCCGTTCCTGGGCACTGATCATGAAGGGCCTTGAAGGCGCGTCGGGATTCTACGATATCGCACTCTCCGGACAAGAGCCTAACATTCTCTGGATCGGAAGGGCGCCCCTTGGGATCTCGAAAACATATGACGGCGGAACAACCTGGTATCCCTCTTCAGCCGGATTGCCAAGCTCAGGGCCCGTCATATCCCTGGTCTTGCCGCCATTGGCCGCTGCTCCTATCTATGTCGGAACCGGAGTGGTATTTCCTTTAGCCGGCGTCTTTCGAAGCATGACGGGGGGGGCGTCGTGGCAGATCAAAAACGATGGACTGAACCTTTTCACTTTGCCGGTTAGTTCTCGTAATCTCGTGTTTTTATCCGGCGACCCCTCTTCTCCGGCCAAGCTTTATGCGTACGTCAATGAATTCGTTTTGAAGTTGCCGCTCACTACTACCCTTTATCAATCCTCGGACGGAGGCGATCATTGGAGCGGTCTTTCAAGCAACGGGGCGTATAAATACGGCCTCGCCGTCGATCCGAAAAATCCGTCCGTCCTCTATGCGCCGAGCTCGCAGGGAGTCGCCAAAAGCTCGGACGGCGGGTCGACCTGGACCGATCTCAACGTACCGCCGGCGTCTGTACTGGTGATTCATCCTCAAACGCCGGCCCTTCTCTTCGCCGGCACGAAAAGCGCGGGTGTTTACGTGTCCACCGACGCCGGGGCGAATTGGACGGCCGTGAATTCGGGTTTGGCGGATTTGAATATCCTTGCCTTAGCTCTGGCCGAGAATTCCCCGGCCGTCCTCTATGCCGGAACGGCCAGCGGCATGTTCCAGAGCAGCGATGAGGGCGCCCATTGGACGGCCATCAACAACGGCTTGTCAAATCTCGTCGTCAAGGTCATCGCCGTCGATCCCCGCTTTCATAGCACAATCTATGCCGGGACCGATGGAGGCGGTGTTTTCCGAAGCGTCGATGGAGGGGTCAACTGGACGGCTTTCAACGCCGGCCTCGATAACCTGACCATCAATTGCCTGGGCGTCGATCCTTCCGACTCAAGCCGGGTCTATGCCGGAACGAATACGGGCCTTTTTTCGACATATGATCCCCCCTCGATTTCGTTAAGCCGCAACCGGATGACCTTCGGCGCTATCGCCGGAGGATCTGGTCCTCGACCCCAGACCGTGCAAATAAAAAATCAGGGTTCGGGAGCCCTTCAATGGACGGCTTCGGCGACAGCAAGTTGGATCCAACTTCTACCGGGGGCGGGGAGCGGTAACGGCCTTCTTCAAGTCGGCGTCAATCCTGCCGCTTTAATCGCCGGAAAATATGCCGGACTCATCCAGGTTTCCGACCCGGCAGCGGACAATTCCCCTCAGTTGATCGATATCGAACTGAACGCATATGCCCAGGGGACGACTGCCCCGCCTTTCGGCTATTTCGACACACCGCTCGACGGCACCACGGGGATAAGCGGATCGATTCCGGTAACGGGTTGGGCGCTCGATGACATCGAAGTGACGGGCGTGAAGATCTACCGCGATCCGGTTGGGGCCGAGCCGGCCGGATCGTGCATCTATATCGGCGACGCGGTCTTTGTCGAGGGGTCCCGGTCTGATGTGGAAGTC